>CAZQRI010000019.1:0-11899 GCA_964595805.1 uncultured Gammaproteobacteria bacterium | reverse complement strand
CCTCTGCAATACGTTTTCCGATCCCGTACGGATCCTCACCACAGCCAGCGAAGTTAATGACGGGCACCAGAACGAGCCACAACGTGTTCAGGATACGCATGATGATCTCCTGTTTGGCGGGATACTGCCGCCATGTGAGGCGAATCTGCCTCAGTTTTTGCACTATTTTGAGCCTAACAGATTTCGGAATAAAAGTCAACCATTTTGCTCTATATAGCTAAAAAAAATACAAGTGAATACTTGTTGTTTTATCCACATATTCATATTTGACAAAAACTGTGTTATACTGTATTCTTAGGGCACTTAAAAAACCCGTAAAAACCAAGAGCCTACCTCTGGCCACATGTCTGAACTTGGAGCTAAATTTGTCAAGATTTAGCGGAATACTCTTTGGTCGAGCAGTAAAAAGAATTATGTTTCAACTGCCCGTTTGGCCGAAAAAATAACCGAAAACCCTCGTGAAAGGGTTGTTTTTGCTACTAAAAAATTAAATATAATTTATAGAATTTACGCATTTAACCTTTGAGCGGGTTACGACCTTCGCAAAGGGCGTCCCTGAGCTAAGAGGCGAAGAAAGCGAAAAGGTAAAATGCGTAAGTTCTAAATAAATAATCATTTAATCACACGCCCACTATGCCAACATACAAGCGCCAGCCAAATCAGGTAAAGGAAAGACGGTTTTTTACTCCGCTTCTTGATGCTATACCGGTCCCTGACCTTATTGAGCTTCAAAAGTCTTCGTATAAATGGTTTTTTGATAAAGGAATTGCAGAATTGTTTGAAGAAATTTCTCCGATTACAGACTTTACGGGCCGTGATCTTGAACTCTCTTTTGAAAAATACTTTATTGATGAAGCAAAATTTGACGAAGTGGCATGTCGTGAAAAAAACATCTCTTACGAAGCACCTCTTCGCGTGGTTGCAAAACTCGTGAACAAACGTACCAACACTGTCCACTCACAGGAAATTTACCTTGGAGATGTACCTCTCATGACAGATCGCGGAACTTTCGTGGTCAACGGTATTGAACGTGTGATTGTTTCTCAGCTTATTCGCTCTGCTGGAGCTTTCTTTACTGCAGAAACTGTTCGTAACCGTCGTTATTACGGAGCAAAAATTATCCCAAATCGTGGTGCTTGGATTGAAGTAGAAACAGACCAGAACAATGTTATTTGGATCAAAGTTGACCGCAAACGTAAAATTGCTGCTACAGCACTTTTGCGTGCTTTTGGTTATAGTGATACAGATGAAATTATTGAACTTTTCAAAGACGTAAATAATCATCCAACAATTGATTTTATTGCGGCAACTTTGAAAAAAGATGTTTCAACAAATCAAGCAGAAGGTTTGATCGAAGTCTACAAACGTATCCGTCCAGGAGATCTCGCTACTGCAGAAAATGCAAAGAGTTTGATTCATGCTATGTTCATGAATTTTGATCGTTATGATCTTGGACGCGTGGGTGTTTACAAATTCAATACCAAATTTAATTTGAAACTTGAAGATGCAGATTACGATGTCAAAGAAAATCGTGTTTTGGCTCCAGAAAAATTCCTCGCAGTTTTGAAAGAAGTGGTTCGCCTCAATGTAACACAAGAAGATCCAGATGATATTGATCACCTTGGAAACCGTCGTGTCCGTTCAGTAGGGGAATTGGTTCAGGATCGTTTTCGTATCGGGCTTGCTCGTATGGAACGTATCATCAAAGACCGCATGAGTACCTATGAAATGGAAGGACTCACACCAAACAAACTTGTGAATGCTCGTCCAGTGATTGGTGCTGTTCGTGAATTCTTTATGAGTTCACAGCTTTCACAGTTCATGGATCAAGTCAATCCACTTGCAGAACTTGAAAACAAACGCCGTGTGTCTGCTCTTGGACCTGGAGGTTTGTCACGTGATCGTGCCGGATTTGAAGTTCGTGACGTACATACAACACACTATGGACGTATTTGTCCTATTGCGACTCCAGAAGGACCAAACATTGGTCTTGTAGGTCACCTTTCAAGTTTTGCTCGCGTAAATTCATTTGGGTTCCTTGAAACACCATACCGAAAAGTTGTTCATACCGTTCCAAACGAAGCTCGTTTTTCTGAAGGTGAAATTCTTCGTGAAGATGTTGGTGGAGTGAAAGCCGGAGAAACTATTACAAAAGAACTTGCTGCCAAACTTGAAAAAGATAAAAGTATCAAAGAACTTCTTGTTCGTCCTCGTGTTACCAACGAAATTGTTTATATCAACTCTTTTGAAGAAGAACGTATTACTACCGCAAGTAGTATTACTGCTCGTGAAGAAGGGGATTTGAACTTTTTGAAAATTGGTCGTGTACCAGCTCGCCGAAATGGAAAACCAGCGGTTGTAGATACAACAGAAATTGATTACCTCGATGTTTCTGCCAATCAGATTCTCAGTATCGCGACTTCTCTTGTTCCTTTCCTTGAACACGACGATGCGACTCGTGCCCTTATGGGAACAAACATGCAGCGCCAATCAGTACCATGTATTAATCCAGATTCACCAATGGTAGGAACTGGTATGGAACGCCATGCGGCTGCAAATTCTGGTTATGTTTACTTTGCCGAAGAAGACGGAGAAGTTACCAAAGTACAAGGAGATCTGATTGAAGTTTCCATGAAAAATGGGAAAGTAAAAACATATCATCTCAATAAATTTGTTCGCTCAAATGCATCAAGTTGTATCAACCAACGCCCAACCGTAACACTTGGTCAACGTGTGAAAAAAGGTGATCCACTTTGTGATGGACCTTCTATCAAAAATGCAGAATTGGCACTTGGTCAAAACGTTCTCGTAGCCTACATGGTATGGGATGGATATAACTATGAAGATGCTATCATCGTATCTGAGCGTCTTGTACAAAAAGATCGTTATACTTCTATTCATATTGAACACTACCTCACAGATGTTCGCGAAACCAAGCTTGGACCTGAAGTAGTTACTAGTGATATTCCAAACGTTTCAGAAGAAAAACTTAAGAACCTTGATTCAGAAGGTGTGGTTCGTGTTGGTGCCGAAGTTCATTCAGGTGATATCTTGGTTGGTAAAATTACACCAAAAGGTGAAACAGAACTTTCTCCAGAAGAAAGATTGCTTCGCGCGATCTTTGGTGAAAAAGCTCGCGATGTTCGTGATTCATCACTCTATCTTGAACATGGTGAACAAGGAAAAGTTATTGATATCAAAGTATTCTCTCAAGATGCTGGCGACAAATTGCAGCCAGGTATTATGAAGCAAGTACAGGTTACCGTTGCGGATCTTCGTAAAATTCAAGTGGGAGACAAAATGGCTGGACGTCACGGAAACAAAGGTGTTATTTCTCGTGTAGTCCCAGTTGAAGACATGCCTTTCCTTGATGACGGAACTCCAGTAGATATTATCCTTTCTCCACTTGGTGTTATTTCTCGTATGAACCTTGGACAGCTTCTCGAGACTCACCTTGGTCTTGCTGCAAACGCTGGAGGTTTCCGTGCGGCAACTCCAGTATTGAACGGTATTTTGGAAAGTCAGATTAAAGAAGAACTTGAAAAACAAGGATTCCCAGTAGATGGACAATTGCAACTTTGTGATGGTCGTACTGGTGAACCATTTGATCATAAAGTAACGGTTGGTTATAGTTACATGCTCAAATTGAACCACATGGTTGAAGATAAAATTCACCAACGTTCCATTGGACCATATTCACTTATTACACAACAACCTCTTGGAGGAAAAGCACAATTTGGTGGACAGCGTTTCGGAGAAATGGAAGTTTGGGCGCTTCAAGCATACGGTGCTGCGCATACACTTCAAGAAATGCTTACTATCAAATCTGATGATGTACCAGGACGCAGTAAAGCGTACGAAGCAATTATTAAAGGTGAAACGATCACCAGAGTCAATCTCCCAGAGTCATTTAATGTACTCGTACGAGAATTGAAAGGTCTCTCTCTTGATGTATCACTCTTGAAGAAAGTAGATGGAAAGTACGAACCAGTAGAAGAATCACATGCGAGTAAACGTGATGATCGCTCCTATGGTGAAGACCGCGATTAATCTTTTTCTTCTTAATCACTAAAATATTTTTTTATGATTCGTGATACCCTTCATTCCATGGACTTCGACGCATTGACCCTCAAGGTTGCCTCTCCAGAGGTAATCCGTGCTTGGTCTTTTGGCGAAGTGAGTAAACCAGAGACGATTAACTATCGTACACAAAAACCAGAAAAAGGAGGACTCTTTGCCGAAGAAATTTTTGGACCTACCAAAGACTGGGAATGTTACTGTGGAAAATATAAAAAAGTTCGTTATAAAGGAATCGTGTGTGATAAGTGTGGTGTAGAAGTTACACATTCACTCGTTCGCCGCGAACGTATGGGACACATTGACCTTTCAACTCCAGTGTCACATATTTGGTTCTTGCGCTCTATTCCATCAAAAATTGGTTTGGTGCTTGACCTTTCTATTCAATCACTTGAAAAAATTATTTACTTTGCTTCTTTTATCATTACTCAAGTTGATGAAGAACAAAAAGCATTGACTGCAGAAGCATTGAAGGTTGAATACAAACAAAAGAAAAAACAGATTGAAGGTGACTACAACAAACGTATTGAAACCCTTGTTGAGGCAGATAAAAAAGGTGAAGTAGAAACGCTTGTCAAAGAACGTGATGAAAAACTTGCGAATCTTGATGAAGATTTTCAAAATGCTGAAGATGAACTCAAAGAAATCAGCATGCTTTCAATCGTTTCAGAAAATCGTTACCAAGAACTTGCTATCCGCTATGGTCATCTTTTTGATGCCGCTATTGGTGCGGGTGCTGTTCGCATGCTTCTTGAAAAACTCGATATTGCAAAAACATTGGAACACCTTGAAGAAGAAACAAAAAAGAGTAAAGGTGCAAAACGTGATCGCATTATCCGCCGCATGAAATTGCTCCGTAGTTTTGAAAAAAATAATATTCGTCCAGAATGGATGGTCCTCACTGCGATCCCAGTAGTACCACCAGATTTGCGTCCTATGGTTGCCCTTGATGGGGGACGATTTGCGACAAGTGATTTGAATGATTTGTATCGCCGCGTGATCAATCGCAACAACCGTTTGCGCAGACTTCTTGAGCTTCATGCACCAGAGGTTATTTGTCGTAACGAAAAACGCATGCTCCAAGAAGCGGTGGATGCGCTTATCGACAACAGTGCTCGCGCGACAAAAACAGTAACAGCCTCAACTGGTCAAAAACGCCAGCTTCGTTCACTTGCTGATATTTTGAAAGGAAAACAAGGACGTTTCCGTCAAAACTTGCTTGGTAAACGTGTAGACTACTCTGGACGTTCTGTAATCGTGGTTGGACCTCACCTTGGAATTGATGAATGTGGTCTTCCAAAACGCATGGCGCTTGAGCTCTTCAAACCTTTTGTCATGAGTGAAATTATTAAACGTGAACTTGCTCATAATGTTCGTAGTGCCTCACGTTTTATTGAAAGTAATGCACCAGAAGTATGGGATATTTTGGAAGAAATTACCAAAAATACTCGTGTACTTCTGAACCGTGCGCCAACACTTCACCGTCTCGGTATTCAGGCTTTCCGCCCACTTTTGATCGAAGGAAAAGCAATCCGTTTGCATCCTTTGGTATGTCCTGCGTTCAACGCCGATTTCGATGGAGACCAGATGGCGGTACACGTACCACTCACAGACGAAGCAAAATGGGAAGCAGAAAACCTCATGGCTTCTGAAAAAAATATCTTGAAACCTGCGACCGGATCTCCAGTAACAACTCCTCAACAGGATATTGCTCTTGGTTGTTACTATCTTACAAAATACGAAGAAACCGATACTGCCGAAGTAACAAAATTTTTCTCAAGTATTACTCAAGCAAAATTTGCATACAAATGTCGTAAAATTCAATTGAAAGAACGTATCAAAGTTCGTTTTGATAAAATGATGGACAAATTTCCAGAAGGAACAAATCCTATTATTGAAACTTCTATTGGACGAATTTACTTCAATGAAATTTTGTCAGACAAAGTTCCTTATTACAATGAACCTATTGCCAAAAAACATCTTGGAAAAATTATTCAGTTCCTTCTTGAAGTATACGGACAAGAAAAAACAGCACATACCCTTGATGCCATGAAAGAACTTGGTTTCAAATATGTAACCAAATCTGGATATTCTCTTGGTATGGACGACTTTGGTCGTATCGACGAGAAAAAAGCCTTGCTTATTGAAGGTGACAAACAAATTGAAACAGTAGAAGATCAATTCAACGAAGGTTTGCTTACCGATGCCGAACGTCATGCAAAAGTTCTTCAAATTTGGACTGATATCAAAGATCGTGTTGTATCATACAACAAACAAGCTTTGAATAAAGACGGCCCAGTATTTGCCATGATTGATTCTCAGGCTCGTGGTAGTTGGGGACAGCTTGGACAGGTTATTGGTATGAAAGGTCTCGTAGCATCACCAAGTGGAGATATTATCGAACTTCCTGTAAAAGGAAACTTCAAAGAAGGTTTCGAAGTACTTGAGTTCTTTATCTCTTCTCACGGTACTCGTAAAGGTTTGTCAGATACGGCTCTTCGTACTGCGAATGCTGGATACCTTACTCGTCGTCTTGTGGATGTTGCCCAAGATGTGGTTGTGGTCGCAGATGACTGTGGAGATACAACTGGAGAAGTCATGACCCGCGAACATTCAGAAAGCATGAGTAAAAAATTGCACGAACGTGTTCTTGGTCGCTTTATTTTGGAAGATATCAAAGACGCTGCCGGAAATGTTGTGGTTGCAGCAGGGGATGTTGTGACAGAAGAATTTGGTCGTCAAATTGAAAAAATCAATCCAGAAACAGTACACGTACGTTCTGTCCTTCAATGTAAATTGCCAAAAGGAATTTGTATCAAATGTTACGGATTCGACTTGTCTCACAATGCTGTTGTGAAGCAAGGTGTGGCTGCTGGTATTATTGCTGCGCAGTCTATCGGAGAACCTGGTACTCAGCTTACTATGCGTACCTTCCATCTTGGTGGAGTCGCTGGTGGTGGAGATATTACCCAAGGTTTGCCACGTGTTGAAGAATTGTTTGAATCACGTAAACCAAAGCGTAAATCAGTACTGAGTGAAGTTGCTGGAACGGTAGAAATTGAAGAAGCCGAAGGAAAAGTAATCACAAGTCCAACTGGTCGTAAGATTTTTGAAGGACGTCGTGGTCAAAAAATCATCAAAGTGCATTTTGATGGCATGGATGAAATGAAGATTGTGACAAAACGAGAAGATGATATCAAAGTAAGTGACGGTGCTCGTGTCAAACAAGATGATGTTCTTGTTATTCGCGGAAATTCTGGAGAAGAAGTACTCGCAGAGTATCCAGGAACTATCCGAATTGATGGAAATGCGGTCTATCTTGCTTACGAAGGAAAGTATACCAAAGAATACATTGCACCTCTTGGATATAAAATCCTTGTGGACAGTGGATCAGTGGTTGAAAAAGGACAACAGCTTACAGAAGGAAGTATTGACCTTGACGAGCTCTATGCTTTGAAAGGCCGTGATGCTGTACAGCGTTATATCCTCAAAGAAATTCAAGCAATTTATGCTTCTCAAGGACAGTCTTTGAATGATAAGCACATTGAACTTATTATTGCTCAGATGTTTAGTCGTGTGTATATTGAAGATGCTGGAGAAACTGACTTGTTGCCAGGAGAAACTGTTGAAAAAACACAGATTACCTTGGCCAATGAACAAGCACGTCGTGAAGGAAAGAAAGAAGCCGTTGGACGAGAACTCTTCCTCGGTATTAGTAAGATCTCTCTTTCAACACAAAGCTTCCTCTCTGCTGCGTCATTCCAAGAAACTTCAAAGGTACTTATCAATGCTGCCATCACTGGTAAGATTGATCACCTCAGTGGTCTCAAGGAAAACGTTATTATTGGACGCTTGATCCCAGTTGGAACTGGTTTCACTTCACAAGAATAAATATCTCAATAACAAAAAAGACTCGCCAATCAGGCGAGTCTTTTTGTATGAGAGAGAGTTTAGAGTGTGACGAGTTTTTTTCCTTTTTGAAGTGGATCATATCCAGATTTTACTTCGGCTCCGTCGAGATAGCTATCGGCATCGGTATCAGGATTATTTGGATTGGTCTTCCAAATAAGAGTTTCTTCTTTGTCAGAAAGTCCATCTTTGTCACTGTCTGTTTCCCAATCATTATTTGTTGTACGGAGTGGTTTTATCCCAAATTCATTTGTTGCTGGCATGCCAAATTCTGTACTTGTACTCGTCATTATAAATGCATTTTCTTCGGCATTTAATTTTTCCATTTCTTTTTCCATCGCCTTTTGCATTTGTATTTCCATGAATTTATTCATGACTTCTTCAAAAGAAATACTTTCACTTGGTTTTTGAATATTGAGAGGAGCATTGAAATTTTTGAGGTTGGCGGTCATGGCAAATTTTCCTTTTTGAAACTCTTCTTGGTCTTTTATATCAAAGGAAATAAAATTTTTATAAGCGTGCAGATCTTCTTTTCCAAACCAAATTTCTCCGTTAAAATTTTCTATTTTTTCAAGAAAAAAGTTGACATCATCGCTGTCTTTTTTGTGTATTCCTGTTATGCTTTCATTTTTTACAAGTTCTTGCATAATAAGTTGTATATTTTGTGGATTCAAAGTATAGCCATAGTGACGGGCTTTTACTCCATTTATGATTTCATCTGGAAAGGTTTTTGTGACCTGAAGTGGGGGATTGAGAAAGGTTAACTTTTTGATGGAATCCATGACTACTTTACTTTCTTGTTCACTTGGCTCAGTGCTTGTAACCTTCTTTTTTAATTCCTCTACAAGACTACCAAATTGTTCGGATATTTTAGAATAGTCAAACTCTATCCACTTGTTTGCAAATTCGCCGTAGTCACTGGCACTTGCTATTTGTGGAAGGGCGGGAAGACGAAAATAGAAAATGTTTTCTTTATCAATAATTTGGAATTTAACTTCTGGTTGAATTTCTTCGTTTCTTTTGAGAGAAAGAGAAAAGTCGAGATTGGAAGCAGGTGATTTTTCATCGTTGAGATCGCTTCCACCAGAAAGTCCAAGGTTGAGTGTATACATTTTGGGGGTGCTACTCGTGCTATCTGATCCCAAAGCACTACTGAGAAGTTTTTCTGGATTACTTTCTCCACTGAGGAGGATATTGGCATCATAGGAAATGCTTTTTGCGCTATCCAATTGTGCGAGAGATTCAAGTACTTGGATCTCTGGGGATTTTGCATAGTATTGAAAATATCCCCATACTCCGCCGGCTCCAAGAAGGGCGACGGCAACGATACTAAGTCCAATAACAAGGAACTTTTTGCCACTGCTTTCTAACATAAAAGTTATTTTAGGAATAATTGCTTCAAGTATAACACCTTTTTGGTTTTGATTCTATGCTTGACAAAATACAGCATTTGGTATAAAGTGTTGAGTTCTCGTAGCTCCATGTCGGGGCTAGTAGAGACTCGTGGAAGTGTTTATTTAAAAAGAGAGGTATGTATGGCCGACGGACGGCCCAAAGTCACGCTCGAGACGGACATCACGCTCCCCGGCATGCGCTGGGTGAGGGGGATGGTCGCCACCTTCGACGCGGGTAATCAGCCTGGTCGATGGGAGGGGATCTCTGGTGGCGACGGGGTGCTCGTGCTCCCGTTCACCTCCACAGGAAAGGTGGTGCTGGTGCGACAGTACCGCTTTCTCATCGGAGAGTTCTCGTTCGAGCTCCCCGGTGGTGCCCCCAACCAGGGCGAGGAAGAGGTCGTGACGGGGACGCGTGAGCTTCTCGAAGAAACGGGCTACAGGGCCGAGACCATCTCCAATCTGGGACGGGTTGCTCTGTGGAACGGCAAGAGCAATGCTCGCGCGACTTTGCTCCTCGCCGAGAGGTGCATCAAAGTGCAGGAGCCGGTGCTCGACTCCGTGGAGCAAGTGGCCAGGCTCACCACGATGGAGCTTCTTCTCGATGAGGTGCTCGAACGCATCGCCGTCGGAGACAAGGAGTTCAACGACCCTCTCGTGGGGCACGCAATGCTCGCCTTCCTGAGGCGACGCAACCGTATCATCCCCTGAGTCGTTCAGCACTCACCTCGTCAGCCTACCATAACACCCACACCGAACACTTTCCACCCCGCTCCGGCGCGCGCGACTCATCGCCCCCGGAGCTTCGTCGTTTTTAAGGCTTTATAGAGGGGATTTTGCCATATTGACAAATCCTTGGATTTCGTATATAATACGCCCATCTTTCTAGGGAATGGTAGATCCCTTGAAAATTCAATTCTTCAACAAACTTTTATGTCACAAGATAACATGATCAAGCTTGAGTGTTCTACTCCTGCTTGTAAGACCGTGAATTATTTTTCAAAGAAAAACAAGAAAAAATTGAAAGATCGTTTGGTCCTCAAAAAATACTGTAAAAAGGAAAAAATTCACACAGACCACAAAGAAACCAAATAAAGTTCTATTGCATTCATATTCGAACCTTGTTATAATGTAACTGTTTAACAAGGTTCGTTTTTATGAAAAACGATATTCAAAAAAAAGCGATAGAGTTAAGAAAGCAAGGTTTTTCTTTGCGTGTTATTGCAGAATCATTACATATTGCCAAGAGTACAGCATCTGTTTGGTTGAAAGATGTATTTCTCGATAAAAAGGCTCAAGAGAAAATAAAAAGCTTTAAAAGTGATGGTTTACAAAAAGCTATTCAGATAAGTAAAGAAAAAAGACAAGGAAAACTATCTTTGATTGAAGCTGATGTGCTAAGGTTTGTTGATCGGATACCTCAGTCAAAAGAGATAGATAAACTTGCCTGTGCGCTTTTGTATTGGTGTGAAGGGGAAAAGTCCAAAAGTTCAGTTTCTTTTGTAAATTCTGATCCCCAAATGATTGCTACCTTTCTTGTGCTTTTTCGATCAAGTTTTCAAGTAGATGAAAAAAAGTTCCGGATATCTCTTCATCTGCATGAATATCACGAGGACTTGCAAGAAATTGAATTTTGGTCTAGAATAACAGCCATCCCGAAGGAACAGTTTTATAAGGTATATAGGAAACCAAATACGGGAAAGAGTAAAAAAGAAAATTATAGAGGATGTGTGGCGATTCGTTATTATGATGTAAAAGTAATAATGGAACTACAAAAAATTTGGGAACATTATTCTCATAAAATAAATGGGCGCGTAGTATAATGGTAGTATGCTTCTCTCCAAAAGAAGTCGCGTCGGTTCGATTCCGGCCGCGCCTGCTAGTGAAAATAGAGCTTTAATGAGCCCTATTTTTTTGTATACCGTAAGCGGAATCGAACTATTCTTTGAAAGAATATAGATTTTTTTACGAGATACTGCTAAAATAGCAACAATTTATAATGTGTTTTAGTAATTTTATGAAAATAGAGAGCCGTAAACAGAAATACAAGCTTTACCTTGCTAGTGGGATCACTTTGTGGAAAACATACTTTCATGAAAATTATTCACCTTTTTTTAACAAAAAAATAGGTCTTTTTGAGCCTGGGACATTAGATAATCCGAATGATCATCGCTTTATCCCTATTGGGATTGCTTGTTATGATCTCAATGAGATTAACCATGCTGACGCATTGCTTGTGTATATGAAGCATTACCAATCTCCTGATGGATCTCCAACTGGTACAGATAGTACTTGGGAATGTGGATATGCAATTGGAAAAGGGAAACCCGTAATAATGTTGATTGAAGATAAGAATCATATTGACTACTACGCCTCACAGTGGATGGTAAGCTTTAGTATTAATGCGATTCTTACTACTGATAAAGAAGTAGCAGAGATTGTAAAGAATCATCCTAAATTTGTTCACACCACTGTTCTTTTGGCGGAACACAAAAATCAATTTGAAACAAAAGTAATTG
>CAZQRI010000018.1:11905-12036 GCA_964595805.1 uncultured Gammaproteobacteria bacterium | reverse complement strand
AGTGAACACCTCAATAGCCATCATCTTTTTCATGCCCCACACAAGTGGTTTTTGGCAGTCCTGCTCTCCCCACTTCATGCAGCAGAACTTCACTACAAACGCCGCTACCACCTGCGTTTTGCCCATGCCAA
>CAZQRI010000018.1:0-11895 GCA_964595805.1 uncultured Gammaproteobacteria bacterium | reverse complement strand
CTATTCTTCTTTGACATGAGTCTCCTGGCTTTTTTGCTCTTTTTATTTGGAAGCACAGTTTTTTGGCATTTTTATGATCCCACAGTACGATCGCTCGTGAGTCTCAAGGTCGAACAAAGCCAAGAACGTATCAAAACAGGAAGCAAAGTAAATTATACTATTTCCTATATCAATAGAAGTGATGTCGCCCTCACTTCTCCTGTCGTCAGTATCAATCTTCCGAAAGGCTTTATCATCAATACCAGTACTGCTCCAGCAAATTTTCAATCTGAAAATTCTTCACTCAATCTTTCCAAGTTGGCCCCTGGAGGAAATGGAAGCTTTCACCTCGAAGGAACTTTGTTTGGAACACCGGATCAAGAATACGAGAGCATTGTCAAACTCTCTTACTTTCAAGAAGGCGAAACAGAACGTGAATATGTCATTGCACGACTTTTTAGTTCTCCTCGCGAAAGTCCACTTGAACTCGTATGGGACATGAACGAAAAAGTTCTTTCACAGGGAATACTGCCCTTTTCTCTGCATATTCAAAATACAGGTGAAGAAACACTTTCTACCATACGTCTTTCACTTCCAAATATTCCTGGAATAGACTTTGAAAATATCACGAGTAGTATTGGAGTATTCAATAAAAAAACATGGGAACTTTCACTTCTTCCAAAAACAAGTTCGACACTCACAGGAAATATTATCACCGCACTCGATGAAAACACACACACAATAGAACTCGAGACAACTCCAGAAATTTTTGTACAGGGTGAAATTTTTCCACAAAAAAAACTGATACAGAAAATACAGGTTCTTCATCCTTCTCTTGAAGCAAAAGCCGAATGGAAACAAGAAAATAAAATTGCAAAAGTATTTGATACAATTCCCCTTGTTATCAGCATACACAATACAGGACTTATTGATTTGCAAAACATGACAGTGTCATTACCCCTTACCCCAATCATCAATAAAACAAAAATGCAAAGTCTCAATCATGGAACTCTTCGCGGAAATATATTTTCTCTCAATAAAAATCAAGAGCTTTCACTGGCCCGAATCAAAGCTGGCGAAACATTGGAAATAACACTGCAAATTCCTCTCTCTGCCTCCACAGAAGGAACAGATATTCGTGCTCTCTTGCAGCCAGAAATACAAGCAGAAATTGGCGAAGTGAAAGGAGCATTCTATCACAAAAAAATAAAAAGTGATGAGCTGCATATTGCCAGTCACCTCTCCCTGCGTGGAACACTGCGATACTACACCGAAGAAGGTGACCAACTTGGTCGTGGACCACTCCCTCCACAAGTCGGACAAGACACACGATACTTTGCAACTATTGTTCTTGAAAATACAACAAGCCAAATTGAAAATGCAATTTTCACAGCAACACTGGCACCAGGTTTTTCTTGGGCAGACAAAAGTAGTGTCAGTCTTGGAAAAGATATTGTCTATGATGCACAAACAAGAAAAATTTCTTGGACAGCGAATACTATACCCGCACATACAGATGTTGGAATTTCATTTGGAGTTATTTTTACTCCAAGTGCAAATCAAATTGGAACAAGCCCCATCGCTATCCAAAATATTTCTCTTCTCGCAAAAGATTCATTCACAGAACTTCCACTTTCGGCAAGTCTCAAGGCCCTCGATATTTCTCTTCCCAATGATTCGATCGGAAGAAATAAAGGTGTCAAAGTTATCCAATAATTTTGGAAATAAAAAAACACTTCCCAAACTGAGAAGTGTTTTTTATTTTATACAGAAACCGCTTTTACTTCTGGAAGCGTCACTGGAGTTTTATATACTTCCACAATAGCATCCATCACCGATTCCCAAGAAAATTCTTTTTCAATGAGGGCGCGATTTTGCAATCCTTCTTTTTTCATTTCACTTTCATCCATTGATACAATATTTGAAAGTTTTTTTACGAGTGAATCTACATTTCCACGTTCAAAGAAAAATTTTTCATTTTGTACAAGATCACGATGTTCAACAATGTTGGAAAGTAATACTGGCAATGTATAACTCATTCCTTCGAGCACACAAATTGGAAGTCCTTCGTTGTCAGAAGGATGCACCATAAGCTGCGCATGCGAATACAGTGTATGAAGTGGAACTCCCGATTGAAATCCAGTAAAAATAATTGAAGGAATATTTGCAGCAAGAGATTGTACAAAGGCAACATATTCATCGGTATAATATCCGTCACCGACAATCACAAGTTTTTTATTTCCAATAATTTCTGCTTTTGTTTCAAGAAGTTTTTTCCAAGCTTCAACAATATAATGAATACCTTTGTGCGGAATCAAACGTGAAACCACAAGGACATATTCTTTTTCTTTCAAGTTCCATTGTTCCAAAACATTTTTATTTTTAAGGGGCTCATACAGAGGTACCGCATTTGGGATGTAGGCACTTTCACGATCATACACATCACGCATATATTGAAAAATAGTACGTGATACAGCAATAGTCTTGTGTGAAAAATTACTACAAGCCCACTCGCCAAGACGAAGCATAAGACGAGCAAAGAGTCCCCACTTTTGGTGCTTACGATCAATTGAGTGGAAGGTTGATACGATCAAAATACGAGGTGCAAAAACACGAGGAATCCAAGACAAAAGTGATGGTCCAACTCCATGATAGTGAATCACATCCACACGGCGACGCATCGCATCAAGAGTAGCAAAAAAAGTCGACACAATCGTATCAAGGTGTTTGCTATGAAGAGTTGGCACATGAATAAGCTCGACTCCTTCAAAGAGACCATTTTCACGCTTTGTATACCATTTTCGGCAATAGGCAAGCACATCAAAACCACGCTCTACAAGGCAAAGCGACAATTCGTGCACATGGCGTTCGATACCACCGTGAAGTGCGGGAACTCCTTTTTGTCCGATCATGGCTATTTTCATAGACTGATGCTTGATTGAATAAACAGGATAGTATAGCACAAAAAAGGCCCTTTGTCAAGGCCTTTTCCTGCTGTTTTTTTGGCTTATTCTAGTGTTTTTTACTAAATCCCCGAGCTCATGCCTACAATATCCTTTTTTCCATCAAAATTCACATCCATGACCCGAACCTCGATTCCAGGGTTTCCAAGGGTCGTATAGGCCTGAAATTCGCCATATTTGACCCTTCCGCTATCGTCAAAGACCTTGATCAAAGGCTTTTTGCCTGCCCCTGCACCAACAACGATTTCTTCTATCCCATCGCCATCAATATCCCCGACCGCCACATGCACCCCGCCCTTGAAGTATTTTTCAAAGGCAAACCACTCACGAAAAAGTGTAAAATCTGGGTTATAGAGCTGCACTTTGGTGGCAATACCAGTTCCTGTCCCGAGTACCATTTTTCCTGGATTTCCAGCCGCATTCAAAACCCCGAGACTATATCCACCGGTATATTTATTTCCAAAAGGAAACCAATTTCCCGAAATCAAAGTCCCTGCCTGACTGTATATCTGTACTGGCAAAGCATAGCCCGCACTTGGGGCCACCAAAATTTCAAAACGACCATCATTATTGATGTCTCCAAAATTCACAGACAAATCCCCTGCATAGGAAGCGGTATAGGGATAAAATTTTGCAAAAAGCTGTCCATCATCACGCCAAAGAGTAATTTTGTTTTTTGATACGATGATCAAATCACGCTGCCCATTGGCATCGAGATCCACATGTGCAATTTGATCACCACCTTTGTAGCTATCTTCAAAAGCAAAAAAACCATTGCGTACACGACTCCCATCGGGTCGAAAAAATCGTACAAAGTCACCATTGGTAAACAAAGAATCATTCAAACTTGCAAAGGTTCGAAGCAGTATCATCCCATCGTCTTTGTTCAAATCCGTAGCCGTCACAATAGAACCATCGTTTACACTTTTATCTTGAACACCATGAAATTTTTCATATTCACCACCCAGATCCACATGTTGTTTTTCGCCACTACTATTCACTAGGGCAATACCATTTTGAAACTGACGCACCCACACACCCGGAGCATAGCTATTAGTATTTGCAGCCAGGTTATTGTGCAAGCTTGGTGATGAGAGTGGCGCTCCGAGGTCACTGCCATATTCGTCATACCACCACAGTTGCGAATGGTTGCTGTCACCAAAATCATAGGAAAAATAGGCATCACTGAGGAGTGCACTCACAAATCCATAACGAAATTTGCTATAGTTATTTTGTATCCCCGTATTATTCGAGTTGCCATTGAAAACCAAAATTCTTGGTGCACGATTGAATTTTTGGATATCGCGCGCACGGTTCATCACGGTTGGCCATTTTCCATCCCCTTCCCAAGGAGTTGGAAAGGTTTCAAACATACGACCATTCACATATTTTTGCAAAGGAATATCCGAAGTTCCGTTGATAATAATATATTTGGTCTTCAAAGTTTCGGAAGCCTCTTGCAAAAGTGTGGCCGTACGAGAAAACCACAGGGCGTCTGCCACAGCTGCCTCGTCTTTTTTTCGATCACTATTGAGATCCAAATTTCCACCATTGAGCCAAGAGATATTACTCGAAACCATATCAAAAAAAACACCATCGACGCCAAGTGGCAAAATTTGTGTTTCGACAAAATGCAAAAGTGCATGATTCCAATCACTGTTCAAATTGGCCCACTGCAATTGAAAAGAATCAACTATTTTATTTCCATTTTGATCACGAAGCCAAACCGAATCCGGAATATTGTTGAAATTTTTGAAAACAGAATCTTGTGACCAGTAGCGCAGGTTATAACTTTGACTTGGCACATAGGCAAAAATCAAAATACCAGCGTGAGCAGCACGAATTTTTTGGACTGCTGTCGGATGAGATTTTATCTGCGCCGGAGTCAAGATCAATAAATCATAACGCGAAATATCTCGCAAAAAATTTGCGTCTTCCTGAAGTTCCCCCAAATAATAATTTGCCCGAAGTGGAAATTTTGGTGCCGCAGCAGCCTCTGCAGAACAGGTCCACAAAAAAGAAAATACAAGAGCAAAAATCAGCCCCCAGATTCCCCTTTTATTTTTTTCGACGCGCAGATACTTTTTCATACAAATCAAGAATCTTTTCCAGATAGCTCTGTGGACTATTTTCCCTAGCAATTCGTTTTTGAAATAATTTTCCCAAAGAAGCCCGTTCTTTTGCTGGCGCCATATACCAAAAACGGATTCGCTCGATCATATCCGAAATATTTTTGGATTCAAAAAGACAATTCTCTGGCAAAAGTTCTGGGATACCACCCAAATTTGATCCAATCACGACTTTAGCCAATTGCTGTGGGCGCAAAATACTATAGGGATAATTTTCATACCATACAGATGGTACCACAAGAAGCCGAGCTTCGCCAATAAAACGAAAGAGATCTTCGCCATCCAGCCAGCCAACAAATTCTACATTTTGCAGATCTTTTGCCAATTTTTTGAGTCTTGCCTCGTCTGGTCCAGAGCCTGCGATTTTATAGAGAATCTCTGGAGTCTCCCGCGCAGCAGCAATCAGGTACTCAACACCTTTTTCTTCGGAAAGCCTCCCCGTATATCCAACATAATTTTTTTCTTTGTAAGTCCCAAAGGTTTCTGAGGCAATTGGATTGGCAATGACTTCGATCGTTTCTTGTATACCCGCACCAACACAGAGTTCTTTCATGAATTCACTCGGTGCAATATAATAAGTAATTTTTTCTTGAATATGGTGACGCACTCGCCAATAGGCTTCGAGTGTAAAAACAAAACTTTTATAAATATTTTCCATGCAGTTGCCAAACAAACAACGATAGTAATTTTTACCAAGCATAGAATCATCAATATGCCCATGATGATACATCGTATAATTGGGAGAAATCATTTTGTAATCATGCAGTGTCATAACACTTGGAATATGCATTTCGTCACAGGCTTCAACAAGTGAAAAAGAAAGCTGATGATAAATATTGTGAAAGTGTACGAGATCGGGAGCAAAATCTTTGAGCAGTTTTTTGAATTTTTCTTTTGCATCATTATTGCAAATAATATTTCGCGCCTGCGTTATTTTTTGGATTCCTCGCGCTTTTGTATAATCAATATTGTCTATAAAATATTTATTTTCAAAAATATTTTTCTCATCATGCATCCCAAAAATTTCCACTTCGTGCCCTGCATCTTCGAGTATTTTTTTGGTCAAAAAAAGTACGCGTTCAGTGCCGCCCCTCTCATACCAATATTTGTTGACCAAAATAATTCGCATAGCAAAAATATTAGAGTTTCACGCCAGCCATTTTATTTTTCAAAACCCACATTCCGACGCTCAGCGGATGTTTACGAATCGCCGTTCGCGCTGTACAAATCATCCAAGCAGGGACGCCTTTTGTGCGCACGAGTTCACGCGCCTTGTCTGCACGTTCGCTATTCCAGAGATCTTCAAAGTGTTCATAATTTTGGATATTTCCCATGCCATATCCATGCACCACCGATGGATAGACCATACCGCGTGCATCCATGTAAAAAAATCTTGTTCCAGGGTCGTTCGAGAGCACCTGCTGACGATCCACACTAAAGCGATAGAGACCGTAAGAAAAATAGGCACGGGCCCAACGCTTCAAATTCCAAGATTTGAGCTCTTCATTCATCACATAGCTATACTGTTCTTTGAGGACATTGACATCTGGGTGATTGTCTACTTGAATACCACCAAAATAATGTTCACTACTTTGGGCAAAGGCATGGGTGAACTGAATCCCCCGACGACGTGTTTCGTCGTAGACCTTTCCAAAATCCTGTACATTTTCTGGCAAGATAGTGAAGGCAAGACGCAAATTTTTCATGCCCAATTTTTGGAGGCGTTCGAGTGTGTCCATGTCTTTGTTCCAAGCATCTGGAATATGACGAATATTTTCGTGCATATCCTGGTATCCATCTACCGAAATAGACAGACCAATATCTGGTTTGATCTTCAAAATCTTTTTCATCTGGGCTTCGATGAGTGCTGGAGTAAATCCATTGGTCGAGATCACCATACGAGCAGCAGGAACTCTTTTGTGTATCACGCCAATAATCTCTGGAATATCCATGCGCAAAAATGGTTCCCCACCCGAGATATTGATGTCGCGCAAACTTGTTGGCAACTTGGAGTATACGGTCGGATCTAATTCTGGAAAATCTTTGATCTTCCAAATGTCACACATTTGGCAGCGTGAGTTACAGTTGTAGGTAATACCGACAACACAGTCAATTGGATTATTTATTTGCATAGTAAAATTTTTATTTATCTGTAATGATTATTTTTATTCGCTCCATAAAAATAATCTACAAAAGTAAGTTCCCTTTTTCATCAAATCTTTTTGAATCCAAAAATATCAATCCAACAGCAAGCCAAAAATAAAACATGAGTGATCGAAATTCAAAGTAAGGTCCAAAAAATCCCATAATCATAACCCCAATTGTAGCAGCACAAACTCCAAGCGCCAAAAGTGAGAGTTCTGTACCTTTTTTATACACAAAAAACGCGTGTTTCGCAAGAGAAGCAAACATTCCAAACCAAACAAAAAAACCAAGAAATCCAAACTCTCCCAAAATAGAAAACCAACTATTATCAATCTGTCCAAATTGATTTTGTATACCAAATGGTAATTTCAATTTTTCATAAGCATCTGTATTGACCAGTGCCGAGGCTACTCCCCCTCCAAAATTTCCTGGTCCTACACCAAGAAGCGGCGCATAGTGCGCTACATGAATCGGCGTATTGATAATAAAAAATATACGACCATAACCCATATAACTTTCTCGCCAACTGCGCAAACTTACAGCCTCGAGTATACGCTCGGACAGTGTCTGCGATGCCTGATCCACGACCTGTGTCCCCTGCCCAAGCGCTGCAGAAACACCAGTATAAAGCAGTACCCCCGAGATCAACACAAGTGCCCAACGTTTGACCCAAGCATCTTTCAAAATCCACACTCCAATCATGATCACCCCAACAAAAGCGGCAATCCAACTCGCACGAGAACGAGTGAGCAAAAGTCCAAGACCCAAAAGAACCATACAGGGCCAAACCCAATTTTGGAATTTTCGAAATTTCAAAAAATAGGGCGTAAGCAAAATAATACCAAGAGCCAAGATACTTCCAAGTCGGTCATAACGCCCCAGAGTCCCAAACACACGCGTCCCAGCCGCCCAAAATTGTTCGGCACCACCAAGCAGAGCTCTACCAGCAACAGCAACCGTATCGTCCGAAAACAAATAAGGATCAAGTGCTCCACGCGTCACATATTGCAAAACTCCAAGACCCGCTTCAAAGAGTAATACCCAAAGACCAATATGCAGACAACGTTTCACCACGCTTCTATCATATTGCATATTCAAGACCACAAAAAACACCAACACATAACGCAGTGTCTGACGCAGGCCAAGAAGCCAAATCGTAGGACTATAACGATTCAAAATCAGTGAAAGCAAAGCAAGAAATAAAATCGCAAAAAGCCATTTGTTCAAGGGATTTTTTACCCACAATTTTCCTTTTTTCAAAAAATACAAAATACAAGTTCCAACAAAGAGTCCATAGATCAAAACTTCGGGCAAATACTTGAGAACAGAATAATATTCAATCGGAGCATACTTCAAAACAACAGTCTCAAGAGGAAACCAGACTAGCAAAAAATACAAAATATATTCACTACGAGAAATAGTAAACAAAAAAACCAGCAGTGCAAGAAAAATCAAGCCAAACAAAAAAAGCGTCAAAAAATTTGCTGGTAAATAAGAAAGAATAAAATCCATAGAGTAATCTTACTTACAGTATAGCAAACTTTGAATTCTTTTGAAATAAAAAAATCTCTCGGTGAAGAGAGATTTCTTTGTATCATCTGAGCTGATTGGCATACTTTCGTATAACCTTTTATCAGAGCAAATGAAGGTGTGATGCGGATGAGTATAAGTCATCCGCACCTCCCTAGATTACTAGAGAGTACCGCTTCCTGTCACGAGCACCAAAGTGCATCCTACAACAGGAAGGTAAAAAAAAACGAAGCGGTGTGAGGGACGGCGATCGCCCCTGAGATCAAGGCGCGCGACGCGCCTCGGTCAAGTCACACCGAAACCTGACACCTACCAAAGCGCTGACTGAGACGACGTCAGCGGTTCTGGTTGTGGACGCCGCCGATGACGTCCGGCGAATCCTGGAGGGGATGGCACGGGAACCGGCCGAAGCGGGTGTAGACCGCCACGCAGGTCGCGTCCCAGACGCCCACCGAGCACTCACCGTCCTGGCTCCAGAGGAGGCCGTCCGGCTGGCGCCCGTTCCGGTGGGAGGGTCCCTCGATCCACCACTGCAGGTAGGCCATCACGTTGGCGCCGGGGCCCATGGGATCGGCGTCGACCTCGACCGCGAACGGCGAGCACTGGCCGTTGGGCGCGTCCGCGACGCAGGTGCTGGCGATGCAGAGCATCCCGTTGCCGCAGTCGGCGTGCTGCTGGCAGACGGCCGGCGGGGGGGGCGGCGGAGGCGGGGTATCCTCACAGCGAGAGTTGGCGTTGCACACCTGATTCCCGCCGCAGGGGTTGTTGGCGTCGCAGAAGCCCGGAATGGGCTCGCAGGCGCCGGCGACGTTGCACTGCTGCCCGACGGGGCAGGGGTTGTTGACGTCGCACTGGGGCGGCGGCTCGTCGCAGCCGTCATTGAAGTGACCGGAGCAGTCCTCGTCGACGTGATTCAGGCCGCAAATCTCGGCCCGCCCGGGGTTGACGTCCGGATTGCCGTCGAGGCAGTCGCCCTCGGCCTGGGTCCAGCCGTCACCGTCGAGGTCGAAGTCCTCCGCGTTGTCGCACTGGATGTTCACCTCGTCGATGTCGACCTCCCAGCCGCCGTCGCCGTCGCAGTCGACGTCGCAGCGGTTGCCGTCGCCGTCGCCGTCGTCGTCGGCCTGATCGGTGTTGGGGAAGAAGACACAGTTGTCGCCGTCGTCCACGACGCCGTCGCCGTCGCGGTCGTCCGTGCAGGCGTCACCGACACCGTTGCCGTCCGTGTCCGTCTGCTCGCGATTCGCCGTCAGCGGGCAGTTGTCGACCGGGTTCAGGATGGTGTCGTTGTCGGCGTCCTGGTCACAGGCGTCGCCGAGCCCGTCACCGTCCGTGTCGGCCTGGTCCGCGTTGGCCACGTCCGGGCAGTTGTCCTGGTCGTTGACCTGGTCGCCGTCGTCGTCGACGTCGCAGGCCGCACCCAGACCGTCCTCGTCCAGGTCGGTCTGCTCGGGATTGGCGACCAACGGGCAGTTGTCGACGTCGTCGAGCACGCCGTCGCCGTCGTTGTCGTCCTGGCAGGCATCGCCGACCCCGTCACCATCCGTGTCCGTCTGGTCCGGATCGGCGACCAACGGGCAGACGTCATCGCCGTTGTCGACGTCGTCGTTGTCCGCATCGGGGTCGCAGGCGTCGCCGAGACCGTCCAGATCGGCGTTGGACTGGATGTCATCCGCGACGAACTGGCAGTCGTCGAGGTTGTCCCCGATGCCGTCGTTGTCGTCATCGTCATCACAGCTGTCGCCGATGCCGTCCCACTCGGCGTCCGGCTGGACCGACCATTCGCCGACGTCCAGGTTGCAGAGGACGAAGGCGTTGACCTGGTTGCCCTCCGGTCCCACCAACGGGCCCAGCGGAATGTCGTTGTCGCAAGGGACGGCGACGTCGTTGCCGGGCCAGGTGGTGAGGATGAAGGGGTTCGGCGTGTCGGGGCAGTTATCCTGGCCCACGAGCACGCCGTTCCGCGTCAGATTCTGCCGCGTGGGGGCGGCGACGATCTTCTCCTTGGAGGGGGCGCTCTCGTTCTCCGGCTGGTAGAACTGACAGGCGGTGAGCACCACCACGGCCAGGGCCACGCCCTGGACTTTCTTGGGCTTCTTCATCTCGAATACCTCGTTGTCGTTCAGCTGAAATGTACCGGTACTGGATCTCGAAATTCAAAGTCGGGACACCATGTTGTGTTGGGTCGCAACACCTCCTTCGTTAAAAGCGCTTAAGCACATATTGTAGATCTATCAGTGGAAAAAGACTAAAAAAGATTTCAATCTTTCTTCACTGATAGATCTTTACTTATTCTAATAAAATGAACAGAGTATCATAAATGATACCTTTCCAAGCTCTTTTTCAAAGCAAGAAAAGCTACCATCTATCGATATTACCATCGAAATAAGAATTCAATACAATAGAGATATTCATCGATTTTGTCAAGTAACAATACAAAAAATTCTCTTGTATACAAAGAGAAAATTTTTCTTGACTTGTAAATAACTATTTTTATTTATTCCTGATCTGCCTACGAACCAAAGTTCATAAACACACTGGGAATCCGCGGGCGTGTTGACAAGTCACGCGCGCGGAAGATAGGTACCGTGTCGGTCGAAGACCGAACTGGGAGGCTGCGCCTCTACCCTTCGTCCACGATGGACGATTATCGCCTAGGGTGTGGCGATTTTACGGCCGGGCCCGGTGGTGGCAGCCGAAGCCGCCCTCGGGCAGGAGCGCCGCGTGCGACAGGCCGAACCGGGTCCGGCACATCGCGTCGGGGTCCGTGGTGATCACGGAGCAGTACTCCTGGCCGGCCGGCTCGCGGCTCGCGGGCGTCGCGGGCTCGATCTCCACGGGGGGCCGAGGCTGCGATGCCGACGCCAGGGCCGTACCACGAGAGCCGGGCGTGACGGGTGGTGATGACCGAGAAGTCGTCGCACGTACCCTCGGGAAGAGGTGCCTCGCACGCGTCGCCCTCGCCATCGCCGTCGTCATCCGCCTGGTTGGGGTTGGCCACGTCGACGCAGTTGTCGCACACGTTGCCGAGACCGTCGCGATCGTTGTCCTGCTGGCCGAGGTTGGCGGTCAGCGGGCAGTTGTCGCGGGCGTCCTCGATACCGTCGCGGTCGGCGTCCGTGTCGGGAGGGGTGGGGGTGTTGTCACAG
>CAZQRI010000017.1:0-12285 GCA_964595805.1 uncultured Gammaproteobacteria bacterium | reverse complement strand
TAAAGTGCACGGCTATCATAAGCCCAGTGCAACAGAGCCTGACGCTGACGAGGACGACATCCAAGATCTCCCATACGGCAATTGCGCTGCAACTGCGTAATATGACGGCGTATGGCCTTCCAACGTCGTATTTGACGCGCATCTTCTTCGGGGATTCTTCGCCCCATATAATAACGACAATACCACTGAAACCAACCCCGTGGATCATCTTTATAAATCCACCCATTTTTTTGCCATACCGACAGTGGCTGACTTGCATTGACTCCAAAATAATTCAACTTGGGGTCATGTTTGTCCGCAGACATTTTTACCCCCTTGAACCAACTCTTGGGAAATTCATTTTGACAATCCATCAAATACTTTCCACCAAATACACCGAGCGCCAACATTTCTTTTGGAGTCAAATGTGGTTTGAATTCGGGATCAAAATTTTTCCCCACAGCTTCGGTCAAAAGATAGGAATAATTTTTTTGCATGGAATCATGTACACGAATACGAATATTTTTTTTCATAGATTAAAGAGAGAGTAATTCATTTTTTAACAAAGTTTTTCCTTTTTCTATCCATTCACCCTGTTCTCGATGCTGCATCTCCAGAATATAATCTGCCAAAACTTCCTGTCTTTTTTCTTTTGTCTCAAGTGTTTGAATATATTTTTTCAAAAATTCAAAATGCAAAGCCTCACGTTTTTGGGCATCTTCTACCTGAAGCCAAAGATCATTTTCAAAAGCCCAAATAACAAATTCTTTCTTTTCTTTTTGTGCGTCAATTGAATCAAAAAGTTTTTTCTGAATACTTTCAAGTGTATCCGCACCTGGTCGCACAGTAAGATGCTGCGGATCATAGACAATATCTGCCACAAGGTAGGCCGGACGCATAGACAGCGTCACTTTTTCTGGATGGGTATCAAGCTGCAGAGAACGAAGGGCATCTTCAAGTGCCAAGGCCTGTTCAAAGCTCAAATCTGTTTGTACGGTTTTATACATCAAATATTTGAAAGGAATATCGAGTTGTGATTTTTCTTTTGGAATATATTTTGTCAAAAGACTTTTGATAAATGTTGAATGATTATGCGCACGCTGAGGCTCACCAATGGCATAGCCCTGACGTTGACGCAGCCACTGCAATGTTTCGGTTGTCGGCAAATTCAGACTACGCAAAATTCCGAGAGTCTCAGAAAAACCAACGACAACCAAAAAATCTGCCTTTTGTCCCAAAATCTTTTCTATTTGCTTCACTCCATATTCCAAACTCACGAGTCCACAACTATTGGAGACATAATAATCCGTAGAACTTGCAGCAACTCCAGGTGGGAGTGGCGCATAGGTACCACGAGGCAAAGCAGTAATGTTCACAGTGCCTTTATTTTTATCAAAAGTGAGCATTTGAATCACATCGCAGTGTCCCTTTGTTTGGCCAACACGCTTATCGAGGCCAACCAAAAGCACACGTAGCGTTCCGTCACTGTGAAAAAGATCTTGAGCCAAACCATCCTTGATCTCGACAGATTGTCTTTGTTTCAAAAAGTTATCAACCTCACTCGCTTCCTTTTTTTCTTCTTGACTTTGAAGAATCTCTTTTGAAAGCAGAGAATTTCGCTCTATAAAGCGATACCCAAAAAACACTAGGAAGGCCAGAGCAAAACAAGACAAGAGAAGAATCAAAAATTTTTTCATATACAGGTATTGTACTCCCACAGACAAAAAATACAAATTTATATTGTATTTTCTGATTTTTCCAAAAAACCCTTTTTTAGTTCAAAATCCAAAGGGTGTAATTCAAATAACTCGCAAAACTTACCCAAAGAATATAAGGAAGAAGCAGATAGGCCGCTGTTTTTTGTATTTTATAAAATAACACGATACAGTACAAAATACTCAGCCACAAAAGCACAATCTCAATAAGTGCCAAACCTGGACTTTGAAAGCCAAAAAATAAAATTGACCACAGGGTATTCAAAACCAGTTGCAAAGCAAAAAAAGTAAGCGCTCGACGAATATTTTTTTTCTTCAGTCCATGTTCATAAATCAAATAGGCAGCAATTCCCATCAAGACAAACAATGTTGTCCACACAGGTCCAAATATCCATGAAGGTGGATTGAGCATTGGCTTTTGCAGCGTCGCATACCATGTCGGGATTGACGAAGAAGTAAAAATAGAACCAATGATCCCCGCCATTTGACACAAGGCAATAGACGCCAGTAAATGCCACCAATTACGAATCTGTATTTTCATATAATGAAATTTTTACTCTGAATGAAACATCGCATTGAGTTTTGTTTTACGCTCTTCAAAGGCATCACGCTTTTCTGCAGAAATAGAATCCCCCGAAGGAAGTTCAATTGTAAGTGGATTCACGAGCTGTCCATTTTTTTTGATTTGATAGTGCAAATGTGGTCCAGTAGAATGCCCCGTACTGCCAACATATCCAATCACTTGGCCCTGCACAACTTGAGAACCTTTTTTGAGTCCCTTGGCAAAGCCTGATAAGTGACCATACTGTGTCACATAGGTCGCATTATGATGAATACTGATAAAATTTCCAAAACCCTGTGCATTCCAACCAAGAAACTCTATAACCCCATTCCCGACAGCACGCACCGGAGTCCCCTGGGCCGCAGCATAGTCAAGCGCGTGGTGACCCGTGGTACGACCATGAATAGGATCAACCCGACTACCGGTAAACCCAGAAGAAATATAGCGATACTCAAGAGGTGCACGAAGAAACTGTTTTTTCAAAGACTCAGCCTTTTCGTTGTAATAGGACAGATTCCCCTGTGCATCTTCAAAGCCATAGGCCCAATATTCTTTTCCAGAATTTACAAATTTTCCTGCCAAAATATTACCACTTCCAACAAGTTTTCCATCGCGAAAACGTTTTTCATACAAGAGTGAAAATTGATCTCCCTTTTGAACTGCAATTCCAAAATCTACGGTCCAATCAAATACATTGGCAAATTTGATAATCAAATCGTCTGACATTCCTGCTTTTTGTCCATCGATCCACAAAGAAGCGTCGACAACTCCAGCAATAAAATCTGTTTGGATATCATAAGTAATAGGAATAATTTTGGCTTCGTATCCAGCATCAACAAAATTTACTTCTACCATTTCTTCACTATCTTTTTCGTATTCCAATTTTACCTTTTGACCAGCGTCATTTTTATACAAAGAAAAAGGCTGTCCCACCTTGATCTTTTTGAAGTCATAAGTACTTGAAACTGCATCGAGAAGACTCATTGACTCGGCATAACTCAAACCCAAATTTTGCATCACCTTTGAAAAAACATCTCCCTGCGCAACAGTATATTTACTCACTTGATATTGTGGTTTTGCTACTGATTCTGTTTTGTTTTGATTTTTTGTATCATCTCCCCGATGAGAATATGTCGTATTTTGAAAATACAACCAAGTTCCCAAACACAAAACACAAACAAGAAATATATATTTTTTCATACAAGAGAGCCAAACAAACAACTCTTTTCAGTATAGCATAAATATCCAATACAAAAAAACAAGCACAAGGCTTGTTTTTTTATTGGCTCGGGGACCTGGATTCGAACCAAGATACGCAGCTTCAAAGGCTACTGTCCTACCATTAGACGATCCCCGAATATATCCACTTATGCAGAATATGAACAGTAGTATAATACAAAAAACCCCGGGCGTCAACCCAGGGTTTTGTGAATACTATTTTTTAAAGACCAAGGCCCGAGCTTTAGACTCTTCGGTATAGGCTTCGAGGACATCCCCAACCTCTACCCGAATCTTTCCCTCGAAAGTGATACCACCTTCTGTTCCGCTTGGAATTTCTTTGGATTCAGATTTGGCCAGCTGACAACGAGATATTTTACCCGTTCCAATAATCTCACCATCACGTTTTACACGAACAAAACAATCTTTTCGTACTTTTCCATCTTCGACACGGCCTCCAAGAATCATTGAAGATTTTTCGGTACGGAAAATCGCCAGTACTTTCATGATTCCAATTTCTGTAATAATTTTTTCATTCGAAAGCATTTTGGTCAATTCTTCTTTGACCCAGTCAAACAAGGCGTAAATAACATCAAACTGATGAAATTGCAATCCTTTTTCACGAATATCTGCATCCACTGTTGGAGTTGGTTTTACTTTGAAACCAACCAAGATTCCCCCACCGGCTTCTACTTTGTGCACATCGTCTTCGGTAATATTTCCAAGTCCTTTTCCAATTACTTTCACACCAACTTCATCGTGCATGATTTTGTCAAAGGTTCCAATAATCGCTTCGAGAGATCCAAGTACATCGGCTTTAATAACAAGATTGAGGGTTCGTTTTTTTCCATCTTCTTCCGAAGTACTTTCTCGCTGTTGAATCGTTTGTTTTTCGGCACCACTTTGTTGATTTCGTTTTGCTTTGATATCAATTTTTTCTGCAACATTTGCAAGTGAAACATCCAAAATATCTCCAACTTCTGGCGCAACCTTAAATCCAATAATTTGAACTGGCATAGAAGGTCCTGCACTGTCAATCGTTTCACCCGTAAAATCTTTCATGGCACGAACTTTTCCATAAATTTCACCATGCACTACCAAAGAATCATTTTTGTGCAAAGTTCCAGCTTGAATAAGAACCGTTGCTACTGGTCCAATATTTTTATTCATCTTGGATTCAATAATTGTTCCTACGGCTGGAATATGTGGATCTGCCTGAATCGTCTCGGCATTCATATCTGCCACGAGCAAGAGGACATCAAGAAGCGTATCAATATGAAGTTTTTTCTTTGCAGAAATTTCTACAAAAGGTACTTTTCCACCCCATTCTTCTGGAATAATTTCATGTTCAGAAAGTTGTGATTTTACACGTTGAATATCCGCACCTTCTTTATCAATTTTGTTGAGGGCTACGACAAATGGAATTTTGGCAGCTTTGATAATCTGAATAACTTCTTCTGTCTGAGGTTTGACACCATCATCTGCAGCAACCACAAGAATCGCAATATCCGCGATCTTGGCACCACGAGAACGCATCACGGTAAATGCTTCGTGACCAGGAGTATCAATAAAAGTAAGCGCACGTTCTACTTTTGTTTTTGGGTCTTTCCAAATAGTTTGGTAGGCACCAATATGCTGTGTAATACCACCCGATTCTGTTGAGGTAATATTTGCCTCACGAATCGTATCAAGAAGAGATGTTTTTCCATGGTCAACGTGACCCATCACAACCACTACTGGTGCACGAGGTTCTGGGTTATTTGCACGAGCAAGGGCATCTTCAATTGCTTTTTCTTTTCGTTCTTCTTTTTCGGCATCTTCTTTTGTTCCTTCTTCTTTTTCTACATTGTATCCAAGCTCACCTGCCATGATAGAAGCAGTTTCAAAATCCAAGTTTTGATTTTGGTTGGCAAGAATACCATTTTTCATGAGTTCGGTAATCACTTGAGTCACAGGAAGTTGCATGCGCTCCGAAAATTCACGCACCGTAATAATTGGTGGCAGAGATACAGTAAGACCACTTTCGCGGCGAAGTTCTTTTTCTTTTTGTTTTCGTTCTTCAGCTTCTTTCGCTTTTTTGAGTTCAATATCACGCTTGATAAATTTCCATTGTTTCACAATTTGAGAAGCAACCTTGTCATCCACCTTGATCGCTTTGACACCAATATCAAAACCATACTGCGGAAGGATCTGCAGCATTTCTTGAGGACGAATACGGAGTTGGCGAGCGAGTTCTGATACGTTCATGGGAATGAAATTAGGAAAATCTAAAAGTGCCCACAGTATAGCAAAATAGAGGGCAGAAGTCAATTTTTGAGCCTAAAATTCTATAAAATAAAAAAAACTACCGGTAAAAGTAGAAAAAGCTTTGTCTGCGACGGCGTAGGACTATGAGTCTCTACGCCGCCGCCGTCTCACCCAAGAGAGTTCAGCCGCCGGTGTCGGCGGACTGAGTCAGTCCTGTGAGTCGATGCGCGCTGTCGCTAGCGCGCGGATGGCCTGGATCAGGCCTTGGGCCAGGGCTTGATGTAGTACCGTCCACCCCGGCTTTCGTGCGGGAGATCCATACCACGGTTCTTCAGCCCCTTGAAAAGGCCACCGAAAATGCCGCCGAGGGCCTTGCCAGTCGCACCTTCGGGCAGACTGCTGAAGCAACCCATGGCCTGCTCGCTGCTGATCCCCGCGTCTCCGGCCTCCTCCAATGCCCGATAGAAGCTGACGACCTCGAGCGAGGTTGCGACAGCAGTGTCGCTCCGCCCTTGCAGGTAGAGGTAGAAAGCCTGCCTGGCGCTGTTTTCATCCTCCTGCCCCGTCGAAGCCGAGCTGATCTTGTCGTCGTTGGCCGCGGGGACCTTCTCGATCCGCGCATCGCTGGCGATCAGGGCCAGGACCGGCGGCTCGAGCACATGCCCACCGATGGCCATGGTCAACTCGACCAAGGCCTTGGCCACGGCCGGATTAGCCAAGTAGGCCTCCGGAATTTCAATCGAAATCTGACACATGTCGCAGGAACACCTTTCACACCGTGGATTGCCACGGGCACAGTCCCCCTCCTAATTGCGAGGACTTACCCTTTCACCACAGCAAAACTGCAGTCAAAGGGAAAGTCCTCAAAGGAACTGTCAAATATACCAGCCTCCTACAGTTTTGTCAATAGAAACCCAAAAATTGAATATCAAAAAACCTCGCCATTCAGCGAAGTTTTTCTTTGGAAAATTATTTATTTCCCAAATTTTTGATTATAGAGTTCTATAGATTTGTTGACTGCTGCAATAGCATCGTCTTTACCTTTGTAGGCACCCACGTCTACTACATCCCCTTTTCCTTTGAGGACTTTGTAAGTCTGGAAAAAGTGAGCAAATTCTTTGAGGAGGTGTTGATTGGCCTCGGCAATATCGTTTACTCCTTCAAAGTGTTTGTCTTTTACAGGAACCGCAATGACTTTGTAGTCAGATTCACCAGAGTCAATCATTTCCATGACTCCGATTGGACGAACCGCAACTTGAATTCCGACAGACAATGGATAAGTCGTGAGCACGATCACATCGAGCGCGTCACCATCTTCCCAAAGTGTTTGTGGTACATAGCCATAGTCAAATGGATATGGAGCCGCACTATAGTTCACACGGTCAAGTGCGATAAGGCCTGTTTCTTTGTCAATTTCGTATTTGTTATATGAGCCCTTTGGGATCTCGATAATAACATTCATTTCTTCGGGACATTTTTCCCCACGTGGTACATCGTGCCAGAGATTCATAGATTTTATATTAAAAAATTAGGCCTCTTTAGTATACAGAAAAACCAGAAAAAAGCAAGCTAGCGAATCTTGGAAGTAGCTCGGTTATAGGCACTCACCACATTGGAATATTTTGACTCAAAATTATTTCGTGCACGATACCACTCTTCTGGTGGAATTCCAATCATATGATTGATTTCTTTTTGCGCTTTTTTTCTTTCTTCATTGAGCATAATGGTGGCTTCTTCCCACAATCTTTTTTGACTCTCCAATTTTTCCATCATTTTTTGGTTCCAGTGAGCCCATTTACTATCATTTTCATCACAAATTTTATCAAGGCGGGCCTGATAAATTCCGAGGGTGACTTCTTTTTCACGCTCAATAAGTTTGAGTTCTTCGGGGGTTAGTGGAGGCATAGACAAGTGAATTAAAAATAAAACACTCTTCTCTTCCTTTACCTTCCCACTTTCAGAGACGCTTGTCAAGCGAAATTTATTTTTTCTTGGCTAAAATTACATAACCCTGACTCTCGAGATAAGGCCCAAGAGTATACATTTCGACAAGGCCATAGAGTTCGGCCGCAGCCGCATAATATGGGTGCGCTTTTTTCTTGAGCAGAAAAAGCCAATGATTGATTTTTTTCAAAATACGAAATTGATCACTCGCCTGAAGTGCATCGTGGATCTCATCTGGATGACAAAGAAATTTGAGCCAAAAGCTGCTATACCTTTTTTTTACTTCAAAACCGGCATCCTGCAATTTTGTTTTGAGTTCCACCTTGTGATAGAGCGATATATGATACTCGGCATGTGGATCAGTGTTCAAACCACGTTTGAGCATGTACTGACGAATGTAGGCATGAGGTCCAAGAGCCGATTCACTAAACATTGCTAGTACGCCACCAGGACGCAGGACGCGGTTCATCTCCTCGAGCCAATCCTGTACATTTTGTACATGTCCCAAAACATCCGATGTATATATGGCATCAAAACTTTCGTTGTTGAAAGGCAAGTGTTCACCATCATACCACTGAAGCTCGGCAGATACGGCATGCTGTTTCAATTTTTTATTTCCAAGTTCTACTTGCATCTGTACGACATCGACTCCAATCACCTCGGCACTGCGACCAAATATTTTTTTGAGATCAATAACCGTCGCACCCATGCCACATCCCACGTCGAGAATACGATAATGATTTTCTGCACGTGGCTTGTGTTTTTTTATATAGCGATACAAAAACCACTTCTTTGGATAAAAAAGCAGTTTACACCAATCGCGAAATGTGATAGTGTCAGCACGAAATACAGGATCTGCATCCCAAATCTCGACACCATCATCCCGGGTAATTCCCCAGCCCATTGTATTGTCAGAACTCGTTTTCATATCGAGTTTATTGTATCATATTCTTGATCGAATATATATGGAAAATGGTTTTCTACTTATCAACAAGCCAGCGACTTGGACCAGCCATGATGTGGTTGGTTATATGCGCCGAGTAACGCATATCAAAAGAATTGGCCACGCTGGAACACTCGATCCCTTTGCAACCGGTCTTTTAATCGTGGCCATTGGACGAGAAAACACCAAACGTCTTGATGAATTCAAAGGCCTTGAAAAAACATATATCGCGACGCTGCGACTTGGTGCGACGAGTGATACCTATGACAAGACTGGCGTCATAACAAATATCTCTGAAGCAGAAGTTTCAAAAGATGAAATACAAAAAGTTTTGGAAAATTTTATTGGTGAACAAGAACAACTGCCTCCCATGTATAGCGCCAAAAAAGTAGATGGAAAAATACTCTACAAACTCGCCCGCAAAGGCATTGAAGTAGAACGAAAACCCCACCATGTCACGATCCACTCTATTGAACTACTCGACTACACATTTCCTCATGTAAAAATACAAGTGCGCTGCTCTACCGGAACATATATCCGCAGCCTCGTCCATGATATTGGCCAAAAGCTGGGAGTCGGAGCCTACTGCGAAGAACTCGAACGGGTCAGTATTGGGGAATATTCTCTAGAAAATGCCACCCCGATCAAGGATTTTTCGAGGGATACTTGGAAAACCTCGCTTCTTTAAAAAAAATAAATCTACTAAAACCGCTAATCCAAGCGGTTTTTGTATTTTATACACTTGACAAAAGACATAAACTATGATACAAAAAAACGTTCGATTGAGAGGGTCGAACCGAGACTTTTCACCTCTCAAGGTATACATACACCCAGAGTCCAATGGAGGCCGTGACCGCGTGGATCGAAATTGAAGAACGTCCGAAGTTTATCCCCTTCTACCAACGGATTAGCGCCGAATCCGTCGTCGACATGATGGAGGACCTCGGCAAGGCGGACGCCCCGAACGGTGTCTACGTCAGCTCCCCCGGAGGACGCTTCGAGTTCTTCGCGGAGCTCGCGCCGGCCATCGAGCGGCGTGGCATCGTGACGCTGTCCGGCGACGTGCGCTCGGCGGCCGTCATCCTCGCCCTGCTCGGACACCAGCGCCTGGCGTTCCCGAACTCCACCTTCTTCTTCCACGAAATCCGGACGCTGATCGAAATCGACGGCGGTGTCACCATCTGCGAACTGCAGGAAGCCATGGAGGCACAAGAGAGGATGGAAGCAGAGCGGCGCGAGTTCCTCGAGGAGTGGCTGCGGCGCATGCGCATGGCGCAGAACTGGTTCATCAGCTTCATCGCCGAGAAGACCGGAATCAGGCCCGCGGTCTTCCTCGACCTGATGCGCCAGAACGCCACGCTCAACGCGCGTGAAGCCGTCCAATACGGCATCGTGCACCAGATCGTCCCGCCGGAGGTGCGCGAACTGATCCGCTAAAGTCCTCCCGCACGGCGCGCGGCGAGGCACAGGTACTCGGCTTCCCTGTTCAAAACGAAGCCGGCCGAAAAAAAGAACATCATTTTACATGGTGTTCTTTTTTTTACTGCCTCTTAATTTTTCGTAAACTCTTTTGAAAAGTAATGGCAAATCGATGCGCTTCATCTCGTACACGAATAAGTATTTCTTGATGTTCATTCACCCATTTTACAAATCCAGCATCTGGATCCAAAAAAGTAAATTCATTTTTCTTTCTCTCCGGACCTTTTGCAATTCCGACCATTGGAATAGCAATATTCAACTCTTTCAAAACTTTTCCAACCCGATTCACCTGTGGACGTCCCCCGTCAATCAGAAGCATTGATGGAAATTGCCATTCATCATGTTTGAATCGTCGACGCATCACTTCTTCAAGACAGTCAACATCACTTTGTCCTTCTACTGTTTTTATTTTAAATTTTCGATACTGATCTTTTTGTGGTCCTGCACTGTCGAATACTACCATGCTGGCAACTTTACCCGTAGCCCCAAGATTTGAAATATCATAGCCTTCGATACGAAATTTTGTATTCGTTGACGATGTCTGTTTTTCTTCTGGAGAAATTTCAACCATGGATTTGTTGATAAGCGTAATATCATGAATCCGATACAATGAAGTCAGCTGATCACGAAGTCGTCCAGCCTCTTCAAAATTTTCGTGCTTTGAAGCAACTTTCATCTCACTCTCGAGGGCTCGAATCAATTTTTTCTTTTCTCCTTTCAAAAACATCACAAGTGGCGCAATCACTTTTTGCTTGTATTCTTTTGGTCCGATCGCACGCACACATACGCCCAGGCACTGCCCCATCTGATAATACAAACAAGGTCTTTTTTGATCTGGCCGACATGTTGAAAAATGAAACATGCTGCGCAAAATTTTCAATGCTGCTTTGGTATTAAGTCCTGGGTATGGCCCAAATACATAGGCAAATTGTTTGAGATCAAAATCCCCTTCTTGGTATGGACGACCTTCACGCTCTGCTTTTTTCTTTAACTCGTATTCATGCTGACGAATAGTTTTTACTTCTGGATATTCATCTCGCGTAATGACAATGTAATTCCAACTGCGATTGTCTTTTCCAAGAACATTATACTTTGGTAAATATGTTTTGATGTAGTTCGCCTCAAGTATTACGGCTTCAAGAACAGAATCTGTATTTCGGTGCTTTATCGTTACCACCTCGTGCATCATGGCTTCGATTGGGCGGGTGGCACGCTTGAGACGAAAATAACTCCTCACTCGACTCTTGAGAGAGGTTGCTTTACCCACATAGATCAATTCTTTTTGGGCATCATAAAACAAATACACACCTGGGGTATCTGGAAGGTTTGCAAGTTGTGAGGGTATTTTGGTCATATACTTCATACTACCCAAAATAAGACGAAAAATCAATCCTTTACCAAATGGCTTTTTTTTGCTAGTATTACCTCCAATATGAGTACCCTCCTCCAAATCAACCATCTGAGCAAAAGCTTTGGTCCACGCGTTATCCTAGACGACGTGACTCTTTCGATTGCTGAAAAGCAAAAAATTGGTGTCATTGGACGAAATGGTGCAGGAAAATCAACCCTCTTTCGTATTATTATGGGAGACGATGAAAAAGACAGTGGCGAAGTCCTGATCCACGAAGGCACAAAAATTGGCTACCTTACCCAGCACGATCCCTATGAGGGTGACGAAACAGTCATGAATTTTTTGCTTCGAATGAGTGAAAAAGAAGAATGGCAGTGTGCCGCCATGGCAGGAAAATTCAAAATCAAAAATGAAATGTTTACACAAACAATCCAATCACTTCCTGGGGGTTACCAAATGCGTGTAAAACTTGCCAGCATGCTCCTGCAAGATCCAAATCTTTTGCTTCTTGACGAACCTACCAACTATCTGGATCTTTCGACCTTGCTCCTACTCGAACAATTTTTGCAATCCTACCGTGGAAGTTTTCTGGTGATTTCACATGACCGCGAATTTCTCAAAAATACTTGCACATCCACTCTCGAAATCGATCAGGGCAAAACATTTTTTTATCCTGGTGACATCGAAGCCTACCTCGCTCACAAAGAAGCCCAGGCAGATCTTGCCAAACGCTACAACAAAAAAATTGAACGAGAAAAAGCACACCTACAAACATTCGTCGATCGCTTCCGCTACAAAGCGAGTAAAGCGGCACAGGCACAATCCAAAATGAAACAAATCGAACAAC
>CAZQRI010000016.1:10980-12333 GCA_964595805.1 uncultured Gammaproteobacteria bacterium | reverse complement strand
TATATTCTTTTGCTCCACTTAATAAAGGTGTTGATGATGGTGATAAAATTCGAGAGTTTGGTACGATTATGCATATACCTCGTACTTTCAGTGATGATGTTATTGAAGAAAATTCTGTTTATGCCGCACAAATGGATATTGTAAATCCTCCAGAAACAGTAGGAAAAGGTCAAGATGCACGTGTGCAGGCGGGTGCCTATGGGGTCTATCCAGAGGCTGCTGCTCGTGGTGGTCGTGTATACCGTTCTTCTTTTGAAAGGTATATGCGTGAAAATGACTTGGCTGCCGTACACTTTTTACCTTTGAGTTTCCCTGGTGGTGTAGACTCAGAAGCACCAAGTCTTATGGAGAAAGACTATGCAATTAATTTTGATAGATTGCGTACTCCAGGTAGAAACCCTGCGGAAGCTGTGTTACTGAGAGATGGAAATACAAGTGAAGGACAGTTTGTTTTACCAAAAGCCAATCGTGATACGGTTCTTTGGACCTATAAACTGGATAATCTTTCACAATCTGCCTTTGCCTTTAGAGATTATAGTCACTTCAATCAAAGTGCCGTGCTTCAAAGATATATTAGTCCAGATACTGCAACTGGAGAAAGAAATCGTATTCAAACTCGTTATGTTGCTGTATATTCTGACTGGGTAGCATATGGAGATAGTGATGAAACTCCAAATTTCTTGCAACAACATGTGCCTATTGATCAAGGAGAAATTCCAGGTATTCTTCCAGAAGAAGTTACTCCTGCGAGTCCTAGTTCTGATCCTTTTGCGGCTCCTTGTGTAGACAAACAAGGAAACTGGCTTGCTATTGGTATGGACTTCAATAAAGATGGAGAGTTTCTTGGATATATCGCACGTTTTTGTCAACAAGCTGGAGGTCAAGATGATGTGGGTATTCAATTTGCTGTTGCTGCCCAGGTTCATGACCGTTGTACATCTTTTGAACAGGTGTATAAAGCAGATGGGGTCAATCCTTTGTATGCAACGACCAATAAAGCACGTACCAACTTGGTTTGGTATGGTTCAAAGCGTTCAGATGGTCTTGGGCCTCGTGTTATGAATTATGAAAATCCTTGGTCATCTATTCCTTTGGATAGATTTCAAAGACCATATGGATCATTGCAGTTGACAGAACAAGATCTTTTGAATAGAAGTAAACTCCGTAATTATACCTTCCGTAGCAAAGAACAAGGTTTACCATTTCTTTGTTCTGCTTCTTGGTTGGGGGCAAGTAATATTGAAAGTACAAAGCGTTGTGAGTCTTTGATGCTCATACCACTTGATAGAGGATTTGTGAATCAAATGAATGCTTTGAGTGAACCAAGAATTCCAGATCCAAATGCACCTCCAC
>CAZQRI010000016.1:0-10880 GCA_964595805.1 uncultured Gammaproteobacteria bacterium | reverse complement strand
AATCAAATGAATGCTTTGAGTGAACCAAGAATTCCAGATCCAAATGCACCTCCACCACCACTTCCACCAGGTTGGGATGTTGGGGACCCACTTCCTGCAGATCAAAATGCCTTTGATGGTACTGTTGGAAAAAAAGAGATTCAACGTTTATTTGCGCAGATTTGGTCAGTGAGTACGATTGATTCTGGATTCTATTCGGATATTCGTAGAGATGGTTTTACAACAGATCTTGACTTTTATAAAGTTGCTGATCCTCAAAGTAAGGGTATAGACGTCTCAGGAGAGAGTGCTGCTCCTCCAAAGATTTATTCTCTCAATCCTTCACGTTGTGAAGATAGAGATAAATGTAATGCGGCAGAAGCAGGAAATATTACCATTGGTAATCGTAATGGAACTCGTGTTGATTACAATGGTGATGGTATTCCAGACGAACCAGATATTGATCAAAATGGAGTGACAGATCCAATTATTATCGCCGGTGGTAGTTATAGTGCCGAAGCCAAATTCTTTGCCTTTGCCGATGATAATCACATGCCTATTCGTCGTATGATGGTAGACTGGGACGAAGAAGGACTCCCTCCAATGAATGTAGATAAAAGAGGTTTGTACAAAAATCGTAAACCAGTGTGTGGAACGAGTAACCAAGGTGGCCTTGCCGATGTAGGAATTTGTGCAACCATGATTCCTCCTACAAATGGCAATAATGCTCCAACTTTCCGAACAACTGGTGTGACATGTTCTCTTGATAAACCATGTTCTGGAAATACCTTCTGTATGCCAGCCAGTGGTGCTCCAAGTACTTTCAAAGTTTGTGAAGGAATTAATGCTGGAGGAGATATTACGTATTCAAGTAGAGCTTGTGGAGAAGACCGTGATTGTGCAGGACTTCCAGATTTTCCAACCTGTAGTGGGTCTCTCCCTATGTCGGATCTTCAATCTGGTGTCTTGGGTACAGAATACAAAACTATGCGTTTTGGAAACACCCCTCGTGCTTGTACGACAGACTACTTTACATTTGTACACCAATACTCTTGTGGAGAATCCAATATTGGTACAAGAAATGCTGTGTATGTACGAGATTTGAATACCAACAATAATCCATACAAAGATGGTAGCTTTACTGCTGGTATTGTAAGTGAGTTGAAGAATAAATATAGACTCCGAGACGATGACTATGTTTGTATCTTCAAACCAAAAGTCCAGGCAATGGATAACTGGGATTGGTGTAATGGAAGTTGTAAAAAAGAATATAATGCAGCGGGTGATCCTATAGGAAATCAAACAAATGGATGTTATGATCTATTGAGTAATGGGTTTGTTTCTGCTCAACAATGTTCTAATACTGATGATAAAAAAGCGCAAGGAATTTATCCATGGTCAGACTATCGTGGTGTTATCATCGTTATTCCAGATATTGACCGTTAGAAAAATAAAAAAAGCATCTCGATTGAGATGCTTTTTTTGATTCTTCAAAAGAAAATATTTTTTCTCCTAGAGATTCGGCGCCGGGGTGTAGGACACCCCGGCTATGCTGATGGTCATCAATGTGGTTCGTCAGCTCGAACCACAAGGGCGGAGGCGCTGTGCTCGGCTACAGCTCCATCTCGCAATACGTCGCGAGGCGGTTGATGTCTTCGGCACCGGAAACGGTGCCGAGTGCCTGAGACCCGTCAGGGTTCATGCAGTTGAAGGAGCAGGGCTCCTCCAGAGCATGAAACGTGCAGGTCTCCCGGGGGCATTCGCGGCCCTCGAGGTCGGGGCACGCGGGGGCCGCGTCGGGGCTGGTCTCGCTGGCGTCGCTGCCGGCGTCGGGCGGGTCGATGGACCCGCCGGCACCGTCATCGTTGACCGTCGCGTCACCCTCGACGGAGGGCTGCACGGTGCAGACCGTGCCGCCGCTACCGTTGTCGGCCTTCTTCTCCACCATGCCACTCGGGCACGGGGGGAAGATGACCTCATCGCTGCCACCGGTTCCGCCCGTGGCCGCGGTTCCACCAGATCCGCTGGCGGTGTCGGGAGGGCTGTTGTCGGAGCCCTCACATCCGCTCGCCAGCCCCAGGATCAGGGCTGCGAGAGTGAAAAGCCGGTACATCATGACCGACCTCCCTTCTCCCCGAAATGGGGCTTTGTTACTATTTTTACACTACCAGTTCTTTTTGCCTTTGTCAAGCGAAATTTTCCACAGTTATTTTGGTATTTGGCTAAAATAGGCCTTTTTTAACCTTATTTGACTGCCTTTGTTATACTTCTCTATATCTTTAGAGTAGACTTCGCCTACAGGCATAAGTGTGCCCTTATCCACAGTTTAAAAAAAATTTTAAAATTTCTTTAGAAAAATTTGAGTATTACTTTGTTAGAATAAAAGTAGCTTTGGATGAAATTGAAAAAAGAATACTTGAAGATTTAGATGTCGTAGCAAAAGATAGTATTGTCCTTCAAAAAGAAGTGAAAATTTTGAAACAAAAAATTCTCAAGCTCGAAGCTCAGCATATTTCCTAAAAGAGAAGTTTGTATTTCAAAAAAATCGTAGGTATTGTACTTACGATTTTTTTATCCCCAAGTTTGTACACTCACAAAATACTTTTTTTTCAAAAACTATGATATAATAAACTTACATTTTTCGCATTCTTTCTATGCGCACTTGCGCTGCCACTATTCGACAGTATTGGAATAAGTTTTTGAATCTCAACTCTCGTAGTAAATATACGTCTGTTTTTGTTATTGCTATTGCACTCGTGGGTATTTTCTTGGTGCCACATATTGCGCATGCAGAGCTTGACATGACAAGTATTTCAAATGCGATTATTTTGGCACTGACTCGATTTTTTCTGTGGATTGCAAGTTTTCTTATTCAGCTTTCTCTCTTTTTTCTTAAGTTTTTTATTTTACTTGCGGGTTATAACGGTTTTATCAACGCAAGTGTTGTAAAATTTGGTTGGAACATTATTCGTGATGTTGCCAACATGTTTTTTATTGTGATTTTACTCGTAATTGCTTTTGGTACAATCCTTGGTCTTGAACAATACGAGTGGAAAAAATCTTTACCAAAACTTGTTTTTGCTGCAATTTTTGTAAACTTTAGTAATGTTATCTGTCAACTTATTATCGATGTCTCTCAGGTATTTACTATTACATTTTTGAATGCTGTGGCGGGTACGGCTGGTGGAAATTTCATCAACATGATGAACTTTCGAGAAGTATTGGCTTTTGCAACAACCAAACCAGATGGGAATGCCGATATAGCAGGGGATTTGCTTATCGGTGCTTTGTTTGCGCTGTTCATGTGTTTTGTAGCTGCAGCTGCGATTGGGTCTTATCTTATTGTTATGTTGTTCCGTATGGTGACACTGTGGTGTTTGATTATTTTGTCGCCACTCGCTTTTTTGTTTAGTGTCCTTCCAAGTACACAGAGTTATGCCGAAGAATTTTGGAAAGAATTTGTAAACCATGTTATTGCGGCTCCAATGATGGTATTTTTTCTGTGGCTATCCTTTGCAACTTTTGGAGCAGGAAATATTACCGAGAGTTTGCAAGGTCCAGAAAATAATTCTCTTTCGGATTATAAAATTGACGATGATTCTTCAAATGTTGGAGAACAGACAGGTGTATCTATCAACAAAGCTGCTTCGTGGATGAACCTTGCCAATTTTGCTGTTGCTATTGGCTTCTTGATGATAGGAATGGAACGTGTTCAAAAACTTGGTGTCAAAGGTGGTGATTGGATTTCCAAAGCCGAAGGTTTTGCCAAAAATTCATTTCAGATCGCTTCGGGTATTTCTTTGGCGAGAATGGGGTATGATAAAGCTGGTGGAATTACTGGATTAGTTACAAAACCTGTAACTGGACTTGCAAATGTAACTGGGTTAACACATGGTGCAAAAATGGGAGCAGAAAAGATCAAACGAGGTTGGTATGGAACTCGTCTTGGTTCTCTAAATTTGCGTCGAGAAGGTTCTCTTGCTGCGAGTCAACATGCTACTCATGCTTTGAAAGAACGCATGGAGTCTGAAGGTCATAGAAAATCAAGTGCTCATCATGAAGCGGCAAGACAAAATGTATTATTGGCAAATGAGAAACGTCGACTGCAAGGTGATTCTGGACATGCAGAAGCAGAAGTTCGTTTGCATATATTTGAAGAAGAAAATGCTGCATTTAAGGCTGAAACAAATAATCTCAAAGCTGCGTGGAAGGCAGACCCAGCAAATGCTGGAAAAAATTTGGACGAAAAAACAGAGGCCAAACTTCAAAAACAAGCTCTTGCTAATTTGGGAGATAAAGCTGCTACCTTACAAGCTCTTAACGCTGAAGCTCAGTCAAAAGCTTTAGGTGGTAAAGCCGCAAAAGATATTGACCGTAACGCTTTTGCTGAATTTGATGATATTCAAAGATCTCTTGCTGATAAAATTCAAAAAGCGAAACGTCTTGCCGCAATGGTGGATGCGAAGGAAGATATGGAAGATTTTGGAGGAGAATCATATGAGAGAAGAACAAAATTATATAAAGAAGAATTTGCCAAAATGGCAGCTACTCGCGGTGTAGCAGGTAAAGAAAAAGAATATGAAGCAGCACAAAGAAAAGCTCAGACCTTATTGACGATTTTTGCAGAAAATGGAGAATTATCAGGTATGATGAATGAGGTTTTGAAACATTCTGATGCACGAGTAAGTTTGACTTCGTCTGAAGCTATACCAGCCGCATTACTTGCGATGCAAACAGGTCGTGATATCAATGGTCTTTTACGATATAATGCAACTACTGAAAAAGCAGAATCAAACAAAACCGCTATTGATGCAGAACAAAAGAGATTACGTGATATTCAAGGAACAAAAGCTGATACAAAACAAGGTATTTTGGGTGTTGCCTTGAATAATGGGGCAATGAAAAAGGGTGAATATCAATATTATAATCAGTTGATTGAGGGGTATGATGATGAAGGTCGTATGGTTCGTGGTGTGTATGCTGCAACAGCAGAGGCGGGTAATACTCCAACATCATCTAATTTTGCAAGTGGAATGGGAGATAGCGGTGAAAATTATCAACGAGGAATTGAAAACTTTTTACGTAATAGTATCTCGAGTATTAATGAGGTAAAAGATGGTCGTTCTCAAATTGGTATAAATAGTGAAGGATATGCTGTTGCTACTTTAACTCCTGAAGCTGAAAAATTATTAATGAGTATTAGTACCAAGTCAGCTGCGGATATTTCACGTCTTCCTCAAAATCTTACAAATCTTCTTTCAACAGGTAAATACTCACAATCTGCTTATGATTCTGTAAATAAGAGTATTACGGCAAAGGCTGGATCAGAAAAAATGTTGGGTACTTTGAAAAATATTTTGAAGGAAATGAAAAATCGTGTTGATGAACAGGGTATTCCTGATACTGAGAAATCTCGCCGTCAAGAAGCTATGGTTGCCCTTATGCAAAAAATAACAGGTCAAACAATGAGTTATACTGATGCAATCCAAATTAAAGTTGGTGATGCTTCTGGACATACAACAATTGATTTACTTCAGTAAAATTTTGTCTTTTGATTTTTCTCTATGGATTTGAATCTAAACAATCTATTGAATTCTCTTGAAGGCAAAATCAAATTTTTTTCTGTACCAAGTTCTATCCCTTTAGAAAAAAGAGATGAGCTTATTGGATATTTTGCTGATGTGCTGACAACTCCGGAAGCTTTAGAACCTGTTCACACTGCACTTCATGCGTATTTTTCAGGGAATAACTTTGATAATAAATTGATAAAAGAATATTATTTTACTTTTTGGAGATGGTATGTTGAAGCAAGTTTTCTGCGTTTTTCAACTCTTTCTTTTGATGATTGTAGTCTAATATTTTCTAAGCAATTTTGTGCTGCTTTTCAGTTGAACATAAAAGTAGAGGAATCACTATTTTATTATTTTTTTCGAAAATTTAGTGATGAGGATAAACTTCGAGAATTTTATCAAAAACTTAAGCTGAGTATTGTACAATCTCAAACTTTAGTACATCCTTATGTTGATAAATCTCCTAAGTTATTAGATGTTGTAACTCAGTATGCAAAATTAAAAAATACAAGTGCAGATAGCATCACTATGGCAGATTATGCTGCCTCTATACAGCGTGTACTCTTTCCGCAAGGTCAATCTTATGAAAATTTTGAAGAATCGAAAAAAACAGAAATTACAAAATCTTTTCTAGAATTTACATACTTTTTTTCTCAAGAAAAAGATATAATTCCTATTATAAATAATTACATTGATACAATTATTCCTGTAGAAAAAGAAAAAAAATCTAGTACATTAGATGCAGCTCCATCCGAATTATTGAATTCAAATTCAGAAATATCTACTCCTGCATCTCCCGTCACAATAGAAAATCCTGCTCCAATGAGTCCTGCGGAAATTCAATCTCGTGTGGATGCTCAATTTGAAAAAGACGAAAATGGTCAGTACAAGGACCTCGAAGGAGTTTTTGCAGCACTCGATGAAATCGCAAGTACCTATAACGACGAATCTATTCGAGAACTTTTTTATTTCGATGAACAAAGTGGAGGATTCAAGTGGAGAGAAGGTTAAACATCACTTCTATGGAGGACAAAAAAACAGCAATGAAAATTCCAGTAAAAAAATCCGACGGTACAACCGTTTTTTTGACCATGGATGAATTTAAAGAATACAAAAAAAATAGTACCCTTCCAAAAAAATTAGAAGCAGGAAAAGTAGAAACGCTTTCTGTCCCAGCTCCTGTTGCTCCTCCTCCAGAGTCTATTTTACCCATGCTCGCAAGCGAAGAAACAGAACTTGCCACAACAACTCCAGTGACCAATATTTTTGTAGACGAAGCGGCAGCTGCGGCGCCTCTTATGCCAGATATGCCTGCGCCTGAACCTGTTATGCCCGCCTCTGCGCCAAATATTCCAGCTCCAAAGGTACAGGCAGAGGCAGAGTGGAAATCAGATGATCATGCTTCACTTCTAGAATCAGATGTTGCCGAAGAAACACAATCGCTTCCTTCTCCTACAGTAAATCCTGCAACAGACAATGCAAGTACAATTTTGGCAAAGGTAAAAGAACAATTTTCTCCACCTATTGCAAAAGATTTGGAAGGTCGTTTTGATTCTTTGGTACTTTCACGTATTCGTGATGTTCGTTCGGTAATAGATTTTGAACAGTATGCCAAAAAATCTGTAGCCGAAGGGGGACTCGCTCTCGAAGAAGACCAAGTGAGTCTGCTTCTTGCGATTATCGCAGCAGCCCAAAAAATTGCAGCTCCTGCGACAAAACCTGCGTTTAATTCCAAAACAGAAAGCACTCCAGCCTCTGTCAATCCTACTCCAGCTCCTGTACATGAGGGTATTCGCATTACCCCAGTCATGTCGCCACTTCCTGCAAAACCAAAAACACCATTTCCTCTCCCTAAGGAAGAATATTCTTTTTCTCCTCCACCAAAAGTACAAAACAATAAAGTGAGCATGCAGGACGTGACTCCTGCTCCTCGCAAACAAACCATGGGGCCAGTAGATGAAATTCAATATTTTTCGCTTACAGACTTTCGTCGTCTTTCTCCAAAAACAGACAATGCAAAAGAAATTCTCAAAGGAAAATTTCAATCACTTCAAGAAGAATCTTATGTTTTGTTTTTGGATGCCCGTGATGCTTGGCACGAGAGTCCACTCTTTCGTCTCTACCAAGAAACTGTTTTGAATATTTTGGAAAATAAAAATACTTTGGCAGATGGTCTGGCACAAAAAAATGATGGTCTTTCTGATCCAGAGTTCAATGCTATTCTGGAAATAAATCATTATCTGGGGTAAAATACTATGCAGCAGTTTGTTGTACCACAATTTATTGATGTTGAAGATAAAATCTTTGGACCAATTACCACTCGTCAATTTTTGATTTTGCTCTCTGCTGGTGGAATGATATTTTTGGCCTTCAAATTTTTTGATCTTGCCCTTTTTGGAATTGTGACATTTTTTGTTGGGGGACTCGCACTTATATTTGCTTTTTACAAACCCAATGGTCAACTTTTTCATTATTTTCTTTTGAACCTTGTACAAACCAATCGCAAACCAAAATTACGAATTTGGAAAAAAGATCCGAGTAACGAAGAACTTGAATATTTGCGAAAACTTGGTATGGAAGAAAAAGCCGAAGCCGCAATGCAAAAAAAAGAAGTCCATCGCGCTCATATACGAAACTTAGCATTGATTGTTAATACGGGTGGATATTATAAAGGGGATGACGAATTTTAAATTGTATGGCAAAAAAACCAATTCAAAAAAAACTTCCGGCAACACAAACCTATTTGCCAATTGCCGAAATCAAAGACGGTACTGTGGTGCTCAAAGATGGAACTTTACGCTCCGTACTTTTGGTTTCGAGTATCAATTTTGCCCTCAAATCTGAAGACGAACAAAATGCGTTGATCTCTTCCTATGTGGGATTTTTGAATTCACTTGATTTTCCAATCCAAATTGTCATGCAGTCTCGAAAATTGCAGATTCAACCTTACCTCGATAATTTGATGAAAATTGAAAAAGAACTTCCAAATGAACTTTTGAAAATTCAAATTGCCGATTACCGGGCCTTTGTTGCCGAGCTAGTAGAAATTGGACAGATCATGACCAAGCGTTTTTATGTCGTAGTTCCTTACGATCCACTGAGCAACAAGAAAAAAGGATTTATATCTCGTTTCAAAGAAGTTATGAAGCCGGCGCTCACCATTCGTGTCAAAGAAGAGCGTTTTCGTGATCGTAAGCGTGATCTTGATTCTCGTGTACGCCAGGTGAATGGTGGACTTGAAAGTATGGGGCTCCAGGTTGCAGAACTTGATACCCAGTCACTTATTGAGCTCTATTATACTTCCTACAATCCAGATATTGCTTTTTCACAAGAATTACAAAATATCGAAGATATACGAATAGATGATATATAATCTTTATGGCTTTTAAACCTGTCAATACAACCCAGGGGGGAAAAAAAGAAGTTGCATCTCTCTCCAAAGAGCAGCTCATGAAGGCGCAAATGAAAGAGGAGATGGTCACCCTTGAAGAAGAACGCGTCTACCGTGAGGGAACCGTGGCTATTCGTGATCTTATTGCTCCATCTGCTTTCAAAGTAGATTCTACCTTTATTCAGCTTGGTGATATATTTTTGCGTACACTGTTTGTTATTACCTATCCTCGTTATATTTCTGTTGGTTGGAGTACTCCGATTTTGAATCTCAATATCACTATGGATATTGCGATGTTTTTTTATCCGATCAAAGCGCCGATTATTTTGAAACAGCTCAAGAAAAAAGTAGGTGCACTCGAAGCTCAAATTAGTAGTGATTCCGAAAAAGGTGCGGCACGTGATCCAATTCGTGAAACCGCGCTTCGTGATATTGAACAGCTTCGTGATGATTTGACCCAGGGGATCGAGCATTTTTTTCAATTTGCTTTTTATGTGACGCTTTATGCCAAGAGCAAAGATGAACTCGACAAAGTAACCGAGGATATTGAAAATATTTTTGGTTCAAAATTGATTTATAGCAAAGGTGTTTTGTTTCAGGCCGAGCAGGGATTTACCTCGACACTCCCACTGTGTATTGACGATGTCATGGTTGCCTTCAACATGAATTCCAGTCCTATTGCCTCGAGTTTTCCTTTTATTTCTTCCGAACTTACCAGTGACGATGGTATTTTGTATGGAATCAATCGCCACAACAACAGTTTGATTTTGTTTGATCGTTTTTCACTCCAAAATGCCAACATGGTGGTATTCGCGACCTCTGGTGCCGGAAAATCCTATGCCGTAAAGCTTGAGGTTTTGCGATCACTCATGATGGGAGTGGAGGTGATTATTATCGATCCTGAAATGGAATATACGCATCTTTCCGAAGCGGTAGGTGGAACCTATATCAATATTTCACTTGCTTCAGAAAGTAAAGTAAACCCATTTGACTTGCCTCGTCCTGTGGGGCAGCAAGTTTCAACCGAGGATGTGATTCGTAGTGCGGTTATTACCCTCAAGGGGCTTATCCGTATTATGTTTGGTGCTTTGACAGCCCAAGAAGACTCTCTTATGGATCGGGCCCTGCTTGAAACTTTTGCCAAAAAAGATATTACTCCATCGAGTGATTTGTCTACGGTAGAGCCGCCTATTATGCAGGATTTGCTCGATGTCCTCGAGGGTATGGAAGGTTCCGAAAGTCTTTCTATCAAACTTGAAAAATATACAACAGGAACTTTTTCTGGTCTTTTCAACTCACCAACCAATGTGAACATGAATAATCAGTTGGTGATTTTTTCTGTACGTGATCTTGAAGATGAACTTCGTCCAATGGCGATTTATACCCTGATCAATTATATTTGGAATATTGTTCGTTCAGAACGCAAAAAACGTATTCTCGTTATCGACGAAGCGTGGTGGCTTATGACACACGAAGACTCCGCCAAATTTATTTTTGCTCTGGTGAAACGTTGTCGTAAATATTACTTAGGAGTAACGACTATTACTCAGGATGTAAATGACTTTTTGCAATCACAGTATGGTCGCGCTATTGTGACCAACTCTGCACTTCAGATGCTTCTTCGTCAATCTCCTGCATCAGTTGATAATATTCAAAAAATATTTATGTTAACTGAGGGAGAAAAATATTTGCTCCTCGAATCTGCTGTTGGAGAAGGAATTTTCTTTGCTGGACTCAAGCATGCCGCAATCAAAATTGTTGCTTCGTATACCGAGGATCAGCTTATTACCACTGATCCAAAACAATTGCTCGAAATTGAAAAGGCAAAACGAGAATACGAAGAGCAGGCACACTAATGATAGAATTTGACGATGATCCGAAGTTTTGATCAAAAATCAAAATTTTGGATATTGTCCTTTAATAATAATGTTATTGTATGA
>CAZQRI010000015.1:0-12822 GCA_964595805.1 uncultured Gammaproteobacteria bacterium | reverse complement strand
AATTTTCAATATAGGGGGAAAAAGAAGCCTACTGATGTTTTGAGTTTTGCTTCTCAAGAAGGGGATAGTGCTATGGCAACAGATGATTGGGGAGATGTTTTTATTTGTTTACCTCAGGTAAAAAGACAGGCAAAAGAGTATAAAATTTCTTGGAAAATAGAATTTTATCGAATGATGATCCATGGAATTTTGCATCTTTTTGGGTATGATCATATGAATGAAAAAGATGCACGAAAAATGTTTCGATTGCAAGAAAAGTTTTTGGCTGAAATTGTATGAATAGAAAACAATTTGAAAAAAGTTTTGGATATGCCTTGAGAGGTATAAGGCTTGTGTTCACATCTGAACAAAATTTTCGTATTCAATTGTTTTTTGGTTTTGTCGCAGTACTTTTGGGTTTTATTTTTCGTATTTCTGCGAGTGAATTTCTTTTTTTGTTTAGTGTTATTGTTTTAATTCTTATTTTGGAATGTATTAATACTGCGATTGAGCATCTTTCCGATGTCGTGAAACCTCGGTTATCAGAGCAGGTGAAAATGGTGAAAGATATTATGGCAGGGGCAGTACTTTTGGCATCTATTTTGAGTGTTATTCTCGGAATTTGTATTTTTTGGCCTTATATAACGAATCTTCAAGTTGAAAACTTTCTCTTTTTTTGATATACTGCAATTATCTTTTCTATGGCACGATCAAAATCTCAATCAACTCTTATTACAGGCCTTGATATTGGATCAAGTGCTGTTCGTGTTGCTGTCGGACAAATGGGAATGCGTGCCGATGGAAAAAAAGAACTTCAAATTATCGCTACTGCCGAAGTACCTTCCGAAGGAGTTCAAAAAGGTGTGATTGTAAGTATCGAGGAAGCTGTTTCTTCTGTTTCCAATGCTCTTGAACAAATTGAACGTTTGACGGGCAGTCCTATTAGTAATGTGTGGATTGGTATTTCGGGCATGCATATTTTGTCTCAAAAAACTCGTGGTGTTGTAGCTGTTGCCAAGCCAGATGGTGAAATTTCAGAAGAAGATGTGGTTCGGGCTATTGAAGCTGCCAAAACAATTGCTGCGCCACTCAATTATGAAATGTTGCATCTTGTTCCAAGACATTTTTCTGTAGATGGACAAGTAGGGATCAAAGATCCTGTCGGTATGACAGGAATCCGTCTTGAAGTTGAAGCTCAGGCAGTATATGGTTTGACAAGTCACCTCAAAAATGTGACCAAGGCTGTATATCGAACAAGTGTTACTATTGATGATGTTGTTTTGTCTGTGCTTGCTACCGCTGACGCTGTTCTTACTTCACGTCAAAAAGAACTTGGTGTGCTTATTGTGGATTTTGGTGGCTCTACCACGACATTATTGGTCTATGAGGGCGGAAATGTGATTCATACTGCGGTGTTACCGATTGGTGCGGATCATATTACCAATGATTTGGCTCTTGGCCTCCAAACTTCTATTGATGTGGCAGAAAAAATAAAAATTGAAGTGGGGTCTTGTAATACCAAAGCCGTAAATAAAAATGATGTTGTTGATCTTTTTGATTTTGGTGGTAGTACCCACGAAGAAGTCTCTCTCTTTTATATTACAGAAATTATCAATGCTCGTGTTTCAGAAATTTTGGAGCGCATAGACAAGGAACTTGCTTCGATTGATCGCAGTGGTCTTTTGCCTGCTGGAGTTATTTTTACAGGCGGTGGTTCCAAAATTGGTGGGCTTGTTGATTTGACCAAGCAAAAACTTCGTATGAATGCGAGTTTGGGATTTCCTCTTGATATTCGAACGGTTACTGAAAAGGCAAATGATGTTGCTTTTGCTCCTTCTATTGGTCTTGTAAAGTGGGGGAGTTTGATGGCCGAAAACCCAGAGACAAAGCAAGGCTCTTTGCTTTCTGGGGGGTCCCAAAAAGTCGTTGAAAGTTTACGTAAGGTTTTTCGTTTTCTTGTGCCTTAAATTTTTTTGGTTTGGATGAAACCTGTGTGTGCAGGTTTTTTTGTTCCTTCTCTTGAACTTATACACAAAATTTTGTACTTTTCTTGACAGTAGACACTAAAGTCGCTACACTATAGAGACAGATTCTATTGCTCAAATATCGAACAATTTTCTTGTTCAGACTATCATATATGCTATGCCTCAAGTAAAACCTGAAGTAGAAACATTTGCAAAAATTAAAGTTGTTGGTGTGGGCGGATCAGGTGGATCTGCTGTTGATCGTATGGTTCGATCAGGTATTCGAGGTGTTGAGTTTATTGTCATGAATACTGATGTTCAGGCTTTGCATCACAACAGTGCTTCTGGAAAATTGCATATTGGAAAAACCATTACTCGTGGACTTGGGGCTGGAATGGATCCAGAAATTGGTAAGCGAGCGGCAGAAGAATCACAAAATGAAATTCGTGAATTTTTGAAAGATGCTGACATGGTATTTATTACCTGTGGACTTGGTGGTGGAACTGGTTCTGGAGCAAGTCCTGTGATTGCGCAAATTGCGCATGATATGGGTGCTCTTACTGTTGCGGTGGTGACAAAACCATTTTCTTTTGAAGGAGCACAGCGTAAAAAAATTGGTGACAATGCCTACAAAGCATTGGCTGATCAAGTAGATACTATTATTACTATTCCAAACGATAAGGTCTTACAAATTGTTGATAAAAAAACATCACTTCTTGATGCCTTTAAAATTGTAGATGATGTGCTTCGTCAAGGTGTTCAGGGAATTTCAGAACTCATTACGGTTCCTGGTCTTATCAATGTCGATTTTGCGGATGTCAAAACTATCATGAAAGATACGGGTTCTGCTCTTATGGGAATTGGTGTTGGAAAAGGTGAAAATCGTGCAGTGGAAGCAGCAAACGCTGCGATTTCTAGTCCACTTCTTGAACTTTCTATTGATGGTGCTCGAGGAATTCTTTTTACGATTACTGGTGGTGCAAGTCTTGGAATGCAAGAAGTTTCGGAGGCCGCAAAAATTATTACCAGTTCAGCAGACGAAAATGCCAAAGTTATTTTTGGAACCGTTATTGATGAAAGTCTTGGTGAAGAACTTCGTATTACTGTTATTGCTACTGGTTTTGAAGAAATAGAACGACGAGCTCGTGTAAGTGAAGAAGAAGTTCAAAGCATGTTTAAGGCAAAACCAACATTGACAGCTCCAACTTTTGTAAAAAAGAAACCTTCAGAAATGTATCGTGAACAAGCTCCACGGGAAATTGTTCGTGAGCCAGTACGAGAAGTAGAAGTAGAAGTTGAGGTAGAAGTAGAAGAACCTCGCACAAGTATGTTTAGTACCAAGTCTCTTCCCAAAGAAAATACTTTTCGAGCTCCTCCTCAAACTCCAGTGAATCCTCCGGTACAGGCTCCATTGCCTCCAAAAAATGCGACTGATGATGGAGAAGATCTTGAAATTCCAGCTTTTATCCGTCGTAAAATGGGTATGTAATCTTCTTCACATAAGTTTTTTTTATGCACTGTCCGGTGTGTCCTTCTAAGGAAACGAAAGTAATCGATACACGCCTCAACTCTGATCAAATGGCAGTGCGTCGTCGTCGCGAGTGTGAAAAGTGTAAGTATCGTTTTTCTAGTATCGAGGAAATTGAACTCCTCGATATTATGGTTGTCAAAAAAAACGGTGATCGAGAAGCCTATTCAAGAAACAAAATGACTAAGGGAATTGTTCAGTCTTTGACAAAACGTCCCTATACCCAAGAAAAACTTGATTTGCTGATTCATGCTATTGAACGAGATATTCAAAAAAAGAAAAAGCGCGAAGTAACAAGCGGGGATATTGGAGAAATAGTGATGAAGCATTTAAAAAAATTTGATATGGTTGCCTATATCCGATTTGCATCTATCTATAGAGCCTTTAGTGATGTAAAGACCTTTGAAAATGAGATTCAATCATTAAAAAATAAGTAAAATTATTTAAAATATTTTATGAAAAGAACAAAAATTGTTTGTACGATTGGTCCAGCTTGTGACAGCGTGGAAGTACTTGTAAAAATGATTGCTGCTGGTATGAATGTCGCACGTCTCAATTTTTCTCATGGAAGTCACGAAAATCATACACAGTTATTCCAAAATGTCCGTGAAGCCGCACGTCAAGCAGGGGAACCGATTGCAATTTTACAAGATTTGCAAGGTCCAAAAATTCGTGTCGGTGCTTTACCAGAAGCGGGTATTGTTTTAACTGCGGGGGCACAGATTATTTTTGATACGGCACTTGTTGAATATACAGGAGAGGCTATTCCTGTAGATTATCATGAACTTCATCAGTATTTGAAAGCAGGGGAGAGACTGCTCCTTAATGATGGAAAAATGGAAACGGAAATTGTTGGGGTAGAAGGGACAAAAATTACAACAATCGTAAAAGTAGGAGGGACTTTGACTTCTCACAAAGGAATCAATGTTCCAGATTCTACTCTTACGGTTCGTGCGATGAGTGATAAAGATAAAGAAGATGCACGGTTTGGACTTTCTCTCGGAGTAGATTTTATTGCACTTTCTTTTGTGCGAAATGCACAGGATATTTTGGATTTGCGCGCTATTTTGGACGAAGAAGCAAAAGCAAAAAATATTTCACAAAATCCACCTATAAAAATTATTGCAAAAATTGAGCGTCGTGAAGCGATAGAAAATATTGAAAGTATTATGGGAGTGGTTGATGGGATTATGGTAGCTCGTGGGGATTTGGGATTAGAAATTCCAGGGGAGCAAGTTCCTGTTGTTCAAAAAACTTTGACCTTGCTGGGTTTGAAGTATCATAAACCCGTTATTGTGGCAACTCAGATGCTTGACTCTATGGAAAAGAGTCCTCGTGCGACTCGTGCAGAAGTATCGGATGTCGCGAATGCTGTAATTGATCATACTTCGGCTGTTATGCTTTCCAATGAATCTGCTGTTGGACAATATCCAATTGAAACGGTTACAACCATGGCACGTATTTTGTTAGAAACAGAAGCTTCGAAATTTGATAATTTGCCACTTCATGTACACGAAACAGAAGGAAAAAATATTAAAAAAACTATGAAAGAATTGGGACGACTTTTGTCTGCCAAGATTGGAGCAGGGGCAATTATTTTGTGGGATGCAACAGAAGAGGACGTTCGTATAATGAGTAGCTTTAGACCAGAACTTCCTATTTTTGCGCCAGTTCAAGACGAGAGAACTTTGCATCAATTAAATTTGTGTTGGGGTATTGTTCCAATTTTGTCACAGGCTTCTTCGGTAGATGCATTTTTTCCGCAAGTACAAGAGCAAATGAAAAAAAATAAAAGAGACAGTGAAGAAGTCGTGGTGATTCGTCCCGAATCACTCTCCGTTCATCGCTTTGTCGCATAGTATTGTTATGACAGAAATACGGCTTGATCAATTTAGTGGACCTTTTTCTCTTTTGATTACTCTTATTGATGATGAAAAATTATCAATAAGTGAACTGTCTCTTTCCAATATTACAGAGCAGTATTTGACCTATCTCGATGGTCTTGAAGAGCGAAAAGCAGAAGAACTTTCTGATTTTTTGGTGGTTGCTTCTCGTTTGCTTTTGCTCAAAGCTCGGCTTTTGTTGCCACAGCTTATGCCAGAGGAAGAAGAAGGACCAAATTTGGCAGATCAGTTGCGTCTGTATAAAATGTTTGTAAAAGCTAGTCGCCATATCCAAAATCTTTGGATCTCCGAACAGGTTTCTTATGGACGGGTTGAAGCACTTCGAAAGTCAAGTGAATTTGTAGTTCCAGAAAATGTAAGTGCTGTGCGTTTACACGAATCGATGTGGCGTTTGATAAAAAAAATTCGTCCACCCAAAGCCCTTCCGCACATGAGCATTGATAAAGCGGTTTCTCTTCGAGAAACGATTGATCGATTCAAAACATTATTCAAAAAACTCAATGCACTTACCTTTGATCAGTGTTTGAAAGAAAAAGGAAATAAAACCGAAGTGTTGGTCACTTTTCTTGCTATTTTGGAACTTGTAAAACAAAATGTGGTGACCTTGCAGCAGACGAATAACTTTGATACTATAAATATTCAAAAAATATAATATGACTCTTCATGCACAGCTTGAGGCTATACTCTTTGTTGCTTCAAAACCATTGGCTCTCAAACAATTTGTTCTTGCAACAGGGGCTTCTCTTGATGAAGTCCAGGCTTCGATATCTTTTCTTCTTGAAAAATATAATAAGCCTGACTCAGGTATGTGTATTTTGGAAACGGATGATATGTTTCAAATGGTGAGTAACCCAGAGGCTGCGAGTATAGTAGAAAAATTTGTACAAAAAGAAATCAGTAGTGAACTTACCCGTGCCCAACTTGAGACACTGACGGTTATTGCGTATCGAGGTCCTTTAACTCGTCCAGAGATTGAACAGATTCGTGGTGTTAATTGTGCACTTATTTTGCGTAATTTGATGATGCGGGGACTTCTCGAAGAAAATGCTGCGGTAGATGATTTGATGCCTTCGTATATTTTGTCATTGGATGCCTTGCGAGTATTGGGTATACAAAATGTAAAAGATCTTCCAGAATACGAAACCTTGCATGATCATGAATATTTGGATCATGCCCTTCAAAGTAGTATACATGATATATAATTTTTATGGATGAAATACCAGAAGTTCAGGATATTCCACAGGCCCCTTTGCAATCTTTTTCATTAAAGAGCAATGAATCGAGTCCTCCCGTTTCCAAGAAGGACTTTTTTTCAAATTATTGGCGCAACGGTATTGCAATTTTTTTGCTTTTGATGAGTGCAACATTGACTTTGTCTTATCTTGAAAAGAAAAATCAGGCTTGGGCAACTTTTGAATCTTTGATGCAAAAAAATATTGTTGGTCTTATACAAAAGCATGCCTTTAAAATTGGTGTTGAAGTTCCTGTTCCGGCACCTGTTATTCTTCATCCTCCGGTGCCACAGTTGATTGGTGTTTTACCCGAAGCCGAAACATTTAGTGCCGCATCTATTTTTGTAAAAGATCTCAAAACAGGAGAGGTCTTGTATCGAAAAAATGAAAACGAAAAACGACCAGAGGCCAGCATTAGTAAGCTTCTGAGTGCACTTGTAGTACTCGAATCAAATCCAGATTGGAACAGTACCACAACAATTAAAGGGGATGAAGATATTGATGATTCGCATGTGGTGTCTGGTGCAGTCTATACAATCTCTGATTTGTGGAAGGCCGCACTGGTAGCTTCTTCCAATCAGTCTATGCTTGCTTTGGCAGATAGTACGGGTTTGAGTCGTGAGGCCTTTGTGGCTCGTATGAATGAAAAGGCTCTTGAGCTGGGGATGAGGGATTCAAGTTTTGTAGAGCCTACCGGTCTCAGTGAAAAAAATATTTCAACAGCCTCTGATATCGCAATTTTGCTTGATGAATCACTTCGTCAGCCAAAAATTCAGGAAGCGGTTCTTTTGAAAGAAATAAATATTGCTCCTGTAGGAAAAAAGAAATTGCAACACTTTTGGAGTACCAATTGGTTGCTTCTTGGCTGGGTACCAAATAAAATAAAAGATTTTCGTGGTGGAAAAACTGGATACATTACCGCAGCTGGTTATAACTTTACTATGCAACTTGCACGAGATGATGAAAAGGTGATTGATGTGGTGGTTCTTGGTGCGAAGGCGTATGAACTTCGTTTTTCGGAAGCACGAGATATTAGTTATGATGTATTTTCGGCCTTTCTCTGGCCAAGTGAACAAGTATCAAGTACAACGACCAGTTCTCCTTTTAGCCCATAATTTTCAATGAAAAAACACTCCTTACAAAGAGTGTTTTTTTCTGTGCCCAAAGGGGGAATCGAACCCCCATGACCTTGCGATCGCGGGATTTTGAGTCCCGTGCGTCTACCAATTCCGCCATCTGGGCTTATTTATAGACATAATTATACGTCATATTGTGAACTTTGTCAATTGGGTGTATAATGGGATAAAAATAAACACTATGTCACGTATTATTGCCGTGGTTAACCAAAAAGGGGGAGTTGGAAAAACAACAACTGCCATGAATTTAGCTGCCTATCTTTCAGAGTTAGGTAAATTTGTGCTTCTTGTGGATATGGATCCGCAGGGGAATGCTACCAGTGGTTTTGGTTTTGAACGTGGTGCTCTTGAACATGGTATGTATGAGGCTTTGAGCCGTCAAAAGCGTATTCATGACGTCATCCAAAATACCACTCACGAAGGCCTTAGAATCGCTCCAGGAACGCCGGAACTCGCGGGAGCCAATATTGAGCTTGTTGATGTGGATCGTCGCGAATTTCAGCTTATGGACCTACTTGCCGAGGTTCAGCATGCCTATGACTATATTATTATTGATTGTCCTCCATCTTTAGGTCTTTTGACGATCAATAGTCTTGCTGCCGCAAACGAAATTTTGATTCCGGTTCAGGCAGAATACTATGCACTTGAAGGTCTTGGACAACTTCTTCAAACGATTGGTTTGGTAAAAGAACATTTGAAACCAGAATTGCAGATTCTTGGTGCTGTTATTACTATGTTTGATAAACGTACCAAGCTGAGTGAAGATGTTATGGCTGAAATTTACAAATACTTTCCAGATAATATTTTTCGTGCGGTGATTCCTCGTACCGTACGACTTGCCGAAGCTCCAAGCTTTGGACAGACTATTTTACAATACGAACCACGTGGAAAAGGGGCTCGTGCCTATGAACGACTCGCTCGTGAAATTTTGGAACGTCACGAAGCTCAATCTGCGGTTTAATTTTATTTCAAATTTCTAATTTTTTACTATGGCTCTTGGTAAAGGCTTAGGTTCTCTTATCCCTTCTGGAAAAGCAACTCCTATTGTTCACACTGAAACTTCTGTTCCAAAAGAAAAATTTACTGATTCAGAACGTTTGTGGCACATACCACTTTCTGAAATCGTTGCCAATGAGGAACAACCTCGTCGTTTCTTTGCAGAAGAAGAATTGGAAGATCTGGTACAATCCATCAAAGAACATGGTGTTTTGCAGCCTATTACTGTGACAGAAAAAGAAGACGGTGGCTATGAAATTATTGCGGGGGAACGTCGTTTTCGTGCGAGTCAAAGAGCTGGTATGGCAACGATTCCTGCTTTGGTTCGCAGTGTGAATCGTCAAGAAAAATTGGAACTTGCGCTGATTGAAAATATCCAAAGACAAAATCTGAATCCTATCGAAGAAGCCTTTGCCTATAGACGTCTCATGGAACAATTTTATTTGACACAAGAACAGGTTTCTCAAAAAGTTGGAAAGAGTCGTCCGGTGATTGCCAATACGATTCGTCTTTTGGATCTTCCAGACAAAATTCAAAGTGCAGTGATGGATGGAACGCTCAGTACCTCAAAAGCTCGAACGATTTTGAGTTTGCGCTCTGTTGAAGAACAATTGGCTGCTTTTGAAAGTATGATGGGAACCCATATGACGGTTCGCGATATCGAACACATTGTCATGCAAAAAGGTGCTGCGGCTCGTAAAGGGGTACAAAAACGGGATCCAAATATTGTTGCCCAAGAACAACTGCTCGAAGAAAAATTTGGAGCCAAGGTTCGTATTTCTCCTCGTGGAGAAAAGGGGACCATCAATATTGAATACCATTCTCGTGAAGAATTAAAACGAATTTTGGATGAGATTCTTCTTTAAAAAAGATTGAAAATAAAAATCCGCATTGAAGCGGATTTTTTATTTGAGGACAGATTTGAGCCATCCGGGAAGTGATTCGTGTTTTTTGTAGAGTCCTATGTGGGTGCGGGCCGTATGTGTTTTTACAAAATCAAGCCAGTCAGCATTTGGTCCTTTTCGATTTTTTTCTGTAATAATTTCGACCACGTCTCCATTTTTGAGTTCGGTATTAAGACTCACCATTTTGTCATTGACAATAGAAGCGCCGCATTTGTTGCCAATGTCAGTGTGGATATGATAGGCAAAATCTACAGGGGTCGAACCTTCTGGAAGGTCGATAACATCACCCTTTGGAGTAAAGACAAAAATTCGAGTTTGGAGAAAATCTACTTTTATTTCTTCAAGATCTGAAAGTTTATTGAGAACGTCTTTTTGGATTTCTGCCAGTTCCTTGGCCCATTGGACTTCTTTTTTTGGCATACGAGAACCCTGTTCGTCGTAGTGCCAGTGTGCGGCAATACCAAAGTCAGCCTGTTGGTTCATGTCTGGTGTGCGAATTTGAAATTCAACCACTTCACCTTCTTCACAAAAGAGTGTGGTATGCAGTGATTGGTAGCCATTTGGTTTTGGCTGTGAAATATAGTCTTTGATACGGCCTTTGAGAGGCTTCCAAATTTTGTGCAAAATTCCAAGGGTTGCATAGCAGTCGCCAAGAGTTGGTACCAAGATACGAATAGCGACAAAGTCATAAATTTTTGTAATGTCATTGTCTTTTCGCAAAAGTTTTTGGTACAAACTATAGAGGCGTTTATTTCGTCCCATGATTTCAATGACTTGTATATTGTTTTTTTTCAGTTCTGCTTTGGCAATTTTGGCAATGTGTTCAATATATTGTTCTCTTCCTTTGAGTCGTTCGTCGCGCAGCTGTCTCATGCGGATATATTCTTTTGGATAAACATATTTAAAAGAAAGATCTTCGAGTTCTCCTTTCATGTTGTCCATACCAAGGCGTCCTGCAATAGGGGCGTAAATTTCAAGAGATTCAAGTGCAATGCGATAGCGTTTTTCTTGGGGGAGGGCTTCGAGTGTTTGGAGGTTATGCATGCGGTCGGCAAATTTCATAATCATAACCCGAACATCTTCGGCCATGGCCACAAACATTTTTCGGAGATTTTCAATATAACGTTCAACCCCACGGTATTTGAGTTTACCAAGTTTGGTGATTCCATTCACAAGCCCTGCGATTTCACTGCCAAAGTTTTTTTCAATATCTTTGAGGGTGACCGTGGTGTCTTCTGGAACATCGTGGAGGAGTGTTGCAGCGATGATGGTTGGGTCAATACGACGTTCTGCCAAAATATGCGCTGCGGCAAGTGGGTGAATAATATAGGGTTCACCAGATTTTCGGGTCTGTCCTTCATGGGCCTGGGCTGCAAAATCATAACAAAGCCGGATCAAGTCAAGATCGGCTTTTTGGTCATATTTTTGTATGAGCGCAATAAGGCTTTGAATTGTTTGGGCTGTTTCTTCTGGCATAAAGAAAGAATAGCACAAACAAAGCCCTTTTGGCAATTAGAGGCGAGAGAGGTCGAGTTCGTCGGTTGTACGGACTTGTTCAACAAATTCGGGCATGTGAGAGACAAGGATGATAGCTCCTTCAAAGGCATCGATAGCTTTTGCGATTACAGGGAGGTGGCGGAAGTTGATATGGTTGGTAGGTTCGTCAAGAATCAGGAGTCCTGGTTGTTGAAGGACAAAGCGAGCATAGCAGAGGAGTCCTTTTTGGCCTTCGGAAAGAGATCCGATTGTGTTGCGCATAAGTTCGGCTGTAAGCAAAAAGGCAGCACCCGTAGCATAGATCGTTTGGTTGTCTGGGACGTCCATCATTTCGGCAAGGGCATCATACACTGTTTTGTTGAAGTCGAGTCCAGAAAAATCTTGGCGGTAATAACCAACTTTAACACCAGGAGTGATTACAGCGCCTGTATTTTCATCTCCAAGGGCAAGTTCTTTGAGGAGTGTAGATTTTCCAATTCCATTTGGTCCAGTAATCATGAGACGATTTGCTCGCCAAAGTTTTAGGTCAATATTTTTCCAAACACGTTCGTGATTTTTGACAATACCAACTTTGTTGATACTTACGACTACTTCTGGCCAGTATTGGGCAGGGATAACAAAATCGCGAATTGTTTTGTCGTCGCGTTTGACGTCCACCATGTTTTCTTCGTCTTCGGCAACTTCTTCTTTGAGTTTACTTGCCAGTTTACGCATTTTTCCTCCTTTGTGGGCAAAGAAGTTTACTTTGTCTTTGCGATCTTGAATATTTTTTCGGAGCTGTGCATTTTTCTTTTCTTCACGTTCGATTTGTGCTGCGATTTGTTCGGTTACATTAAAATAGTTTCCAACGTATTGTTCTACTTTTTTGGTATAAAAATCAAGGTTCAAGACACCATCGGTAAAGGCATTCAAAAAGTTTGCATCATGAGAAATAACAATAACTGTTTTTTCATACATCATGAGAAATCCGGTGAGGTGTTCGATGCCGGCTGCATCAAGATTGTTGGTAGGTTCGTCGAGGAGCAATATGTCTGGTTTTTGGATAAGGGCATAGGCCAGAAGAAGGCGAGCCTGTTGACCACCCGAGAGTTCACGAACCTTGCGTTCAAGTGGAATAGAAAGTTGTACGACTTCAAGGACGTCTTTGACGAGTTTTTCCAGGTTATATTTTTTTTCTTCAAATACCGTTGCAAAGTATTCGAGAATAGTATGGTCAAAAAATTCCTTTGGCATGACCTGGAGTCCAATGGCAATAGAAGAGTTGTCACGGATAAATATTTTTCCCCCTGTTGGTTTGAGGCCTGCCTGTTTGTCGTTTCCTGAGGCTCCGAGGATAAGTTTGAAGAGAGTTGACTTACCCGCACCATTTTGTCCCATAATGGTGATTTTGGCGTCTTCGCGTACAGAAAAACTGGCCTCATCGAGGATGGGTTTGTCGTCGCTGTATGAGAATGAGACGTTTTCAAAACGAAGAATGACGTTTCCGGCAGACATATATGTATAAAGCTAAAGAATGTGCTTAGTATAAGGGAAAAATGGGGGATTGTCAATGTTGACCGGACGGGACTCGGCCTCGACTCTCGGCTGCTGCGGCAGCCTCGGTCTGGCCACCGCCTCACCCGACTGGGGTCGGGTTCCGGCGTTCTCGTCTCATTCGATTTCCAAACATAAAACAAAGAAC
>CAZQRI010000014.1:5744-13813 GCA_964595805.1 uncultured Gammaproteobacteria bacterium | reverse complement strand
GTCGAACACTCTTTTTGCTCGAAGAAATTCGTCGTGATGGTACAACGGTACACTTCAATCTTGCCAAAACTTCACTCAAAGCCCAGATGGAAATTGCCAATAAAATTGGCGCGACGCATACGATTATTATTGGCCAAAAAGAAGTCCAAGATGGTACTGCCATTATTCGGGATATGGAATCTGGTATCCAAGAAATTGTCGATCAAAAAAAGCTTTCTCATGAGCTCAAAAAACTCAATAGAAATGATATTATCCGTGGATAAGTTGGGGACGATTTGTATTTGACTCTTGCGAAATTTTCCTGTATAATAACAACAAGCCAAATATTTAATTTTAATACACCTTGAGGAGGTGAACATTTGTGTCAGAAGTACGAAAAAGAAAAAATGAATCTTTCGAAAGTTTGTTCCGACGCGCTAAAAAACAATGGCAGTCTTCGGGAAAAATTATTCAAGCAAAAAAGATTCAATATTTCGAAGAAGAAAAAAGTAAAAACTTCCGCAAAAACAGTCGTGTGAAACGTTTGCACAGTCTCGCAAAAACTGCGTATTTGCAAAAAATCGGACGTCTCCCTGTTGAAGAAGATACTTACCAAAACAAGAAAAAATAATATGTCTTTACGTTCAGTTATTGTTGATGCACAAAAAGAGGCAATGAAGTCAAAAGACTCAGAAACTCTTGCACTCGTCCGTCTTATTTTTGCTGCAATTCGAAATAGTGAAATTGACAAAGGACATGAACTTATTGATGAAGAAGTTCTTGCTATCATTCGAAGTCAGAACAAACAACTTCAAGATGCCCTCAAAGATTTTGAAGTTGCTGGAAGACAAGATTTGATAGAAAAAACAAAATCAGAAATTCAAATAGTAAAAAGGTTTCTTCCACCGGAGCTCGGTGATGAAGATATCCAGAACGTGATTGAAAAAATTCGTTCCCAAAACCCTGTTGTCACTGTCGGGCAACTTATGGGCATGGTAATGAAAGAGCTTTCTGGGCGTGCTGACGGTAATCGTGTTCGCGCGATGATCGAATCAATGCAAAAACCCAGTTGACATTAATTTTTGAGTCCAGGTCCCATGCTTCCTTGGATTCTCTCGTACAAAAGAAATAATAAAAAAGTGATTAAAACGATCGCATGTTTGTTTTTAGTCACTTTTTTTATTTTTTGTTTTGCCAGTTTGACTCATGCTCAAGCTGATACTTTTGGTGTAAAAAAAGTAGGAAGTCTTTTGCCTCTGGGTGGTGAAGATATTCGTATCATTGCTGCCAAGATTATTCGTATTGGTCTTGGACTCCTCGGTCTTATTGCGGTAGTTTTGATTTTGTACGCAGGTTTTACTTGGATGACCAGTGGTGGAAACGAAGAAAAAATTGGAACTGCCAAAAAAACCCTCATCAATGCAACGATTGGTCTTGCTATTATCATGTCTTCACTTGCTATTACGCAGTTTATTTTGAATGCTCTTTCAAATGCTACTGGCAGTGGTTTAGGGGATAATGGTTCTGCTGGACGTGCAGCACTTAATTTTGATTCCTATACTGCTTCAGGAGCTCTTGGTCGTATTATCAAAGATCATTATCCACTTCGTGATCAAGAAGATGTTCCTCGCAATACTCGTATTGTTGTAACATTTCGTGAAGCTATGGATCCAGCTTCGATTATCAAAGATACCAATAATAATCAAATATTTGGAGATTGTATCAATGTAAACAATGCTCAATTTGATTGGAGCTCACAATTTTGTGATCAACTCAATACTTCAAGTGTAAAAATCAATATCAAGGGAAGTACTTCTACTCCTTTTGTAGAAGCTGCGGCACTTACTACGCTCGAAGGTCCAAATCGTGAAGCCCTTACTTTTATATTCCGTCCTCTTGTGTCACTTGGAAGTGATCAAGTAAAAATAAAATATACTGTTGATTTGACACGTTCTATTTTGAAAAAAGACGGAAAAACCTCTGCTTTTTCAAGCGATAGACATGGTCATTATGTATGGGTTTTTCAAACTGATACTATTGAAGATAAAACTCCACCATCAGTAAGTTCTGTCTATCCAGATGCAAATACAACAGAGGCGCGTAATAGTCTTGTACAAATCAATTTTAGTGAGCCAGTTGATCCAATGGTAGCTCAAGGAATGAGCGGACAAAATTCACCTTTTTCAAATATTATTTTTGCTTCTGCTGCGGTGACTGGTAATTGGCGTATTTCAAATGGATATAAGGCACTCGAATTTACTTCTGATATTCCTTGTGGTCAAAATAGCTGTGGGCAGACTATGTATTGTCTCCCTGTAGATTGTGCTGGAAATGCAGCGTGTAATAATGCCTATGGAGTTCTTGTCCGTACCGCTCTGACTTTGGCTGGAAACTCTTTTGAAGCCGTACCTTTTTCTGGAATTATGGATATGGCTGGGAATGCCCTTGATAATGGTCCAATGAATATTGCAGATGGAAAATTAGCAGAGCCTCATCGTGCTGGTTTTGTTCAAAATGAACCAAAAGTTATTCATGATGCGGAAAAAAATCCAGATAACTATTATTGGTCATTTAACATTTCAAATACCATTGATAGAGCGGCTCCTTCTCTTGAAAAAGTAACACCAAATCTTGATGCTGAGAGTATTTCTCAGGCAGCTCCTTTGCAATTGTATTTTAGTAAACGCGTCTCAAATTTGAGTTTAGACGAAATAAGTCTTGAAGAACATCCACTTCCTGCAACTTTGGTTGGACAAAATGCTGCATTTGAAAATCTCGGAGATATTTGGTTCCGACCACTTGCTTCTCTTGTTGAAAATAAAAGTGTCGTAACGATTGACCATCGTAAATTTGGTCCAGAAGGTACAAATTTTTATTATTTTCCTATTATTCCAAGTAGTATAAAAAGCATTACACAAAATTGTTTTTATCCTGGACGTGGTCCTTGGACAGCGCTTCGTCCTCAAGGTGCTGATTCTCCTGTTTGTACCTATACAGAAGATATAAATGGAAATGTGATTGCCGATGCTGGATGTGTAGATTTTCCAGAAAATTTTACAGCAAATCAAGATACTGGCTGTATTCAATATACAAATCCAGGACTTTCTCGCATCTCTGCAAGTACGTCTACCTGTATCAACACCCTCAAGAGTAATGATATTAGTCCATTGCAGCCTGTAGAAGCTGGTGGCTAGATTTGAGGTAAATAATTTTTTTGTATGCATTTTGGCACTTTATTGAAACGTAAATATTTTCTTTTTGCTTTTTCTTTTCTGGTTCTTGGTGGTTTTTTTCTTGCTTTTAATCATGTATCTGCTCAAGCCGGAAATGCTCCCTTTGGTCTTCAAAAAGTAGGAAGTCTTTTACCCCTTGGTGGTGAAGATATCCGTGTCATTATTGCAAAAATTATTCGTGTAGCGCTCAGCCTTTTGGGGATTGTTGCGCTTGTTTTAATTTTGTATGCAGGTTTTACTTGGATGACCAGTGGTGGAAACGAAGAAAAAATTGCGAGTGCAAAAAAAATACTGATTAATGCTACGATCGGACTTGCCATTATCATGTCTTCTTTTGCTATTACACAGTTTATTATTTCACGTTTGGCAATGGCTACGGGAAGTGGTGGACTTGTTGATGATGGTGGGGGAGTTCGTGGCGGAGTTCCTGCTTGTGCTAACTTTGCTGATTGTCAGGCTGTTGCTGGAGGTCCTCGTGAGTGTGGTGATGATGACTTTGTTGTAAAAAGTTTGACTCCTCGTACCCCAACAAATAGCGGTACAGGTATGAGTAATACTATTATTCGTGCTGTTTTTAGTCGTCCTCTTGATGAAAATCAAAATAAAAATCAAATTTTTAAACTTTCAAGAGGAGCAGATCTTCTTCCTATAAAAACAATAAAAATTCTTCCAGGAAGACAGGTTGTCGAAGCATTTTTTGGAGATGATACAAACCTTTGTAATGCAGATGGTGAAACTCGTGGTTGTCTTTCTCCTGGACAATATAAAATTGAAGTAAATCCAGATCTTGTTGCAGGTGGTCTCAAACTTCAAACAAAATTGGCTTGTGGAACTTTTGATACAACATCACTTTTTACAGTAAATCAAGATTTTCTTGATGTGCTCGCTCCAATTACAGATTCTATTACCTTCAATGGAAAAAGTACAAGAGAAGGTCAGATTGTTCCAAGAAACGCCAAATATCATCTCAATGCTACCTTTGAAGACCGTCGTAAAGAGGCGGGTCAAAATGTATCTTTTGGTGGTATTTCCTATCTCACTTTGAATGTGCAAAGTGAGCCAAGAGATCCTGCTGGAGAAAAAGTGAATTGGTCGTACTATTCAGGTCCACGCAGTGGTTCAAACGAAGCTTTTTCTTTGAATCAAGATCTTGTTTTTGCTGCTGATGCTTCGGTTCCTGCTTTGTATAATTTGAGTTTTTCGGTTGCAGATATTGATCACAACATTACTGTTGCTACTTCAAGTTTTGTCCTTGATGGAGATCTTTGTCACAATGGTCGTCAAGATGCTGGTGAAACTGCTATCGATATTGGTGGAAAATGTCTTGGGGATGGAGCTTGTAATGCAAATTGGCAGTGTGTGAGTGGTGATTGTCAAAATGGCTCTTGTGTGAATCGTCCAATTATTCGTGATATTGATGTTGGTGGTACGAGTCCAAGTTCTTGGGATGGTGCTCCTGGAAGTTGGGCGACTATTCTGGGTAATTTTTTTGGTGAGGATTCTGGTTCTGTAGATTTTGGTATTGATAACAACGCCGATGGTACCATTGATCAGTGGTTTCCTGCTCCATTTGCTTCTTGTAATGGACTTGATGTGTGGCATGATAACATGGTGATTGTGGAAATTCCTCCAAATATTGGTATTGGTAGTAGTTCTACTATTCGTATTAAAACTCGTGCAGCAGGGGATAAACCAGCCTATGAGGATTTGAGTAATGATGACCATGGTCCAAAATCTGGTCCCAATGCTGGTATTTTCAAAATTAGTAATAACGATCATCCAGGACTTTGTGCGGTACTTGGTCCGACAAATACCAATATTGCTTCATCAAGTGCTCCTGTCACTGCTTTTGGACGTGGACTTGGAGATGGTGGCAATAATAGTGCCCTTCTTTTTGGTGGGGTCAATGCTCCTATTCGTCAGTGGAATGCGGCTACAATTTTGAGTTCTGTTCCTCAAAACATGTCTCCAGGACGTGTTGGTGTTCGTGCAAAAATTGGTGATTCCTTTACCAATGGTGTTGAATTTATTGTTGTTGATAGAGATGCTGATCTTGTTCCACATATTGATGCGCTTTCTCCTTCGCAAACTTCTACCCTTGGAAGTCTTTTGACGATTAGTGGTGCACGATTTGGAGCGCATGGTGTGGTCTATATCGCTCCTACTGCCAATGCTGCAATCAATTGTGCGACTACTTCTGATGCTGCTGTTGAGGCTGCTTGTGCTCGTCTTGATTTAACGACTTTGCCAGATGCTTGTGGAGATACTTGGAATGATACTCAAATTATTGGAAAAATCCCATCGGGAATCCAACTTGGAAATTATGCAGTTGTTGTAAAAAACGATTCCAATCATCATTCTGATGGAACAAGTAATATAACCTTTCTTCCTGGAAACCCATTGCCAGGACTTTGTCGTATTAATCCAAATACGGGAGTTGCCCCGCTTCCAAACAATGCATCACCTTTGATTCTTACGGGTATTAATCTTACTCAAAATCCAGAACTGTATTTTTGGAGTATAAATTCACATTGGCTTACTTCTGCCAATGATAAAGACCCACTTGGTAATTCTGTTATTCGTCGTGTTTCCAATAATGGAACAAGTATTGAAACAGTTCTTCCTATTGATAATAGCGGTGTTTCCATGATTACAGGTCCAATTCTTGCTCGTGTTGGCAATGAATTTAGTAATAGTGTTCAATATAATGTTGCAGATTGTACTTTGGGTGGACAAGCTCCTGGTGAAGGCTACCAGTGTTGTAATGAAGGACCAGAAAAAGGTTTGTGGAAGCCACAGGCTTTTGCTTGTGTCGGTGAAACTCGTTCTGCGGGTTATGTATGGCGCTTTACAACTGGTCTTATTCCGCATGTTCCTCGTGTTCTTGAAGCTTGTAATGTTGCTGATTGGCAAAATTTGAATGTGAATAATTTTGTTCGTCCATCTCCATCACCTTGGCAAAACTGGGGAGTAGGGGATGCTTGTACTGATAGTATTATTACCGTGCAATTCAATATGCACATGTCAGAGATCAATTTGGCTTCTGCTGTGCGTGTGTATACTTGTGGACAAGGAGATAAGCCTGATTGTAAATACCTTCCAGAAGATGATGTTACAGGACAGTATAGTGTAGGATTTTTGGGTGGAAATCAAACTGATATCTTGGAATTGAGATTGGCTCCAGGATCCTCTCATAGAGCAGGTACGTGGCACCGTGTTATTTTGGGAAACACACTTCGTGCAAACGAACCAGGTTTGGTAGAATTTGGAAATAATAAAATAAATACTTCACCTTTATCTTTGCAAAGAACTCTGCCTGCTCCGGTAAATGGAATTACGGCTGCGTATAATTTTGATTTCAAAACCAGTAATGCTGCATGTTCACTTTTTGGTGCTGCTATTACTCCACCAGAATATACAACGCATCTTTTGGGAATGGTTCAAAATCCAGCATTTCCTTTGTCTGATAATTTTGATGCTCCTGCACATCCTTTCTATTACTTTGTTTGGGGAAGAGGAAGTCAAGCTTGTAGTGTTGTTGATGTTAATGGAAAAGGTTTTGAATGGAAACCAAGACAAGGTCGTGGTGAAGATCCTTTGTCTGATATGGCCTATGCTGTACGATCTGACAAAAGAGATGTGCCTACCACGAGTTCTTTCTATGCGGATAGTATCCGTGCTACCGTGACAGCCATCAAAAATACGGTGAATGATCCTGTTGTGATTACCGCATCTGCTGATACTCTTGTGGATGGTGTACACAAAGTAGTTACTGGAAGTAGTAATTTGTTTATTCAGCCAGGGGATCCAGAAGCGGTACAATGGTGGCCACAGTGTAATCAATCCTGTACGAATGTAAATATTGGTGTACGATTCAATCTTCCAATGAAAACCAATACCTACCATGGGGCATTGCGAGTTCAAAAATGTTCTGGCCCACTTGATATGGGTGAAAATTGTCAAAATCCAGAAGCTCCTTTGCCTTTTCATGATGTAAATGCTGCTGCTTTTGATCCATTTCAATATGAAATTACTGTAGATGGAAGTTTGGATGTAAATACTTTATATCAAGTAACTCTGACAGATCAGGTTGTTGCTTTTGGTGGTACTTTGGGTGGTCAAGTTGTGGATGGAAAACCCGTTGCTCCAAAAGTATGGAAATTCCGAACAAAAGAAAAAGATGGTATTTGTATCTTGGATAAAGTTGATGTGGTTCCAAGTCCTTTTGTTGCAAGTTTAGTTGGACAAAAGACGGCCTATGGTGCATCACCACTGAGTGCTCCAGATCAATGTAGTCCTCTTGGACAGCGTTTGAATCCTTGGGCATATGGTTGGAATTGGAGCGTCAAAGGAATGGATGATCTTCCTGTTGATGATGCTCGTCAGGTAGCTACTACAACTGCTTTTTCTACAAAAGGAAGTCCTTATGCTTATTGTAGTGGAAATTGTCTTCCTGCTGGAAGTGATGTTTCCTTTGGTCAAACAGCTTATTTGTGTGGAAATGCACAAATTGATCCAGGTGAAGATTGTGATGTTGCTACTTTAGGAGAAATTCCAGGTGTAAGTTGTACATTGAATTGTTTACGTCCTGGAAATACACATTTTACAACATCTACAGATCAGTCAGTTCTTGGTTTGTGTGGAAATGCAGTTTTGGAACCAAATTTTGGTGAAGAATGTGATCCAGGAATTCCTGGAGAAAAAATGTACTGTACCAATACCTGTACCTGGAAGGGAAGTAGTCAAAAATTTTCTGATGATGTTAATACACTTCAATGTGGAAATGGAAAAGTTGGACTGAGTGCTGGAGGTTTGGCTCTTTTGGGAGAAGATTGTGATCTTGGTATTTCACTTGCC
>CAZQRI010000014.1:0-5734 GCA_964595805.1 uncultured Gammaproteobacteria bacterium | reverse complement strand
CTTGGTTGTTCAGAAAGTTGTCTTCACCTCGGTACAAAAATGGCACGTGCGTATTGTGAAGCTCCTGTATGTAATGTTGCAAATTGTCCAGCAAATCATAGTAACTTAACAGCGGATCAAAAACAATCTGGGGAATGTCTGAATTCGCTTACTATTTGTGGAGATGGAAATATCGATCCAGGTGAAGAATGTGAAAAGTCTGCTGATGATCCTCGTCATATCAAAGTATTTGGACCAAATGGAGCTGTAAACCTTATTGATGTAGCTTCTGCTTCGAGTACTTGTACGAATCGTTGTGTCTTGCAAAATATTTGTGATATAAAAGCAAATATTTCTAGTGATTTTACCTGTGAATCAGGAAGTATTGGTTGTAATAATGATTGTACCAAACATGGTTCTTCTGGTTTGTATAATACTCCATCTTTGTGTGGAAATGGACTTCCAGAACTTGGTGAAAATCCACGTTGTGAACCAGCAAACCTTGTTGCTGACCCTGGCTTTGATCAAGATCCTATTCAAGTGGTAACAGCTATTGGTGCGGGAGTGGTAAATCCTCTTACAATGATGCAAGAAGCTCGGGTTCATGTACAGGCCACTCAAGTACGAAAAAATGCGACAACCACAGAGTCTCTTCGTGTAAAAAATATTATTGGAAAAGGGGATTACGCATTGCAATGTGGGTATGTTGAATATCCTGCTCCTATTGTAGAAAATGGATTGTCTCGAATGAATAATTGTCCAGATGCAAATCAGGGAGTAGGAATAAACTCTTGTTGTCAGGCTCGTCCTGTTCGAACAACAGAATTTCCGCTCAATGGGAGTGGTATAGGAGAAGTGGTTGATGCAAATAAAGTTTGCCGAAATACACTTATTTCTGCTGAGTTCAATCGTGAAATTGACGAAAAAACAATCTCAAATGCGGTTCTTGTGGCAAGTTTGCATCCTGCTGGATATGCTTGTGCGAGTGCAAATGAAACAGAAATAAGTCCTGAAATTGGATCTCTCCTGGCTCTTTCTGGTGATGATCAATCGCAGGGACTTTTTGTACGAATATGGAACGATGTAAAACAGTTTTTTGTAGATGTCTTCAATTCTGTTGTTCATGCTGCTGTGGATGTGCATTTGGTAAATATGATTAGCAATAAAGGAAGTGTTTGGTGTACTGGAAAAATTGTTCCAAAAGTAGATCTTATTTCACTCGAACACGTAGGTGCTGCGACAACGACTCGTATGAATATTACGATCAACGATTTACTTGATCCAAATACTCTCTATGCGGTTGTTCTTCGTGGAGGAAATAGTGGAATAAAAGATATAAATGGTGTTGGTATTCAAGGAAATGTATTTCTGAATAATAATAATCGTTTCCATAAAGATGATATCTTTGTCTTTGAAACAGGAAGTCAAATCTGTCGTGTTCAAGATGTGGTTGTAAATCCGACAAGTTATTTGTTTAGTCGTCCAAATACAGGTCATGATTTTGATGCACAAGTAAAAAGTACACAGGGAAGTCCTATTGTGAGTACTCCAAGTTATGCTTGGGAATGGTCTTGGGAACCTCGTAATAATACGCTTTTTACTTTTCCAAATGTTGTAAATACCGATAAAATTACTCTTTCTTCAAAAGATCTTGAGGGAACATTGACGGCTTCTGCCCAAATAGCAATTACGGTTGATGCTACAAATGTAGAAACAGGAAGAAGTTTTGCTGGTTTGAGTAACTTGACAGCAATGTTCTGTGAAAATCCATGGCCAACACAAATTACCTACCCTTATGAAGATGGTGTCAGTTTGGGTGCGGGAGCTCTCAATAATGATAATTTTAATCTTGCTTCAAAGGTATTTGATGGAAGTCCGATTCCAAAAATTAATTTGGGTGGAAATCTTGTAAGTTTGAATTTTAGTACTGGATATTGTGCAGATAGTGGAAATTCTGGTGATAAGACCGATGATCTTCCACTTTTGAGGCCTGTAGTTCAAGGAAATTTGGCTGCTGGTGTTGGTCATTGTAGTATTGATGGCCGTGTGTGTCATAATCCTGGAGAATGTCCTATTATACGAGGAGCTTTTCAATTCCGAGCACAACAGTGTCTGGGTATTGCTCCTGCTGTAAATAGTAATCTTCCAGAAGGAACACTCAAAAAGTTTTTGTTCTTCAATGATAAAAACGATGATGTTATTGGTCTTCAAGTATTTGCCAATGCAAATCGTTCATCCGCTCGACAGTGGTTTGCGGATCAAGGTTTTTCAGGAATTGAAAAATACCGTGATGTTTTTGTCGATGGTTATGATGCAATAAGTGACGGAAATAATACGTATATCAATGTTTTGAATGAGCTTCCTGACAAAACAGTTCATAATTATATTTATTTGATTGGTATAAATTCTGATGCTCAGGCAAATACCAGAAAAGTTTTGGAAAAAATCATGGCACAGTTTACCTTCAATATTAATATTTCTGAACGTAAGAGTTGTCTTGCTGGAAATGCCGATGCGGGTCAATACGTGCCTGCAAATGTTAATGCACTTCCTGTAAGTTCTGTCTCTTGTGGAAGTGATTTTGAATGTCGTACAGTATTGGGTGCTCCGACCTCGACTACCAATGGAATTTGTGCTAATGCAAAAACAAAATTTCAAAGAGATTGGGAACGTCTCAATACTATTCAGGATCTTGAAAATAAAATTGAAAATTATCGTAGTAGTAATGGAAGTTATCCACTTTTGCCTGCAGGAACCTATATTCCAGGGTATACCAATACTCATTGGCCATCATGGGGACGATTACTTACTGCTATTGGAAATGTTGCTGAGCCAAAATTGAATCAATGGAGTGCCTGTGGCCACTGTGAAGCCTTACAAAATGGTCGCCAAGTTGCATGTTCGACAGATACTGACTGTGGTGTAGCTCCTGCAAAATGTATTTTGCCAGATGACGGTCAAACTTGTTGGAATAGTGCGGAGGCAACCTTTACCTGTCCAGCACAGTCAAGTGTTCTTGAATATAAAGGACTTGATGCAAATCATTATTCAGTTTATCTTCCACTTGAATATTTTGACATGAATAATATCAAACAGCGCGGTATTATTCAGGGTATGGTTTCTACAACACATTATAGTACCTCACTTTCGTCTTGTGGTGAGCAAGGACTTGAAGTTTTACGACCTGTTGCTGGAAAATGTGGAAATGGTATTCGAGATGTTGGTGAGGAGTGTGACCCTCCTGGAAATTCTGCGATTGCCGATTTGGCAGCTCTCAATGCGGCACGTCTGGTTTGTGGACAAGGTGAAACCGCATATCATACTTGTAATGCAAGTTGCCAATATGATGCCCCTGTTTGCCGAGCCAATGCAAATTGTGGAAATGGACATATTGATGCGGGTGAGACTTGTGACGATGGAAATCTCAATGGAACATATGGACATTGTTCAGTGGCTTGTACTCCGCCTGCTCCTCAAAATGAGGTTAATGCAGGGTTTTGTGGTGATGCTATTGTAAACTTTGAAGACAAATTAAGAAATGGAGTGCGCGATGGTATAAAACAAAATGATGAAGCCTATGTTGAAATTTGTGATAAAGCAGATAGCCTTTGGGTAGGACATGGATATTGTAGTAAATCAAGAAGGGCTTGTCTTGCGGCAAATGGTTGTGCCGCTGGGGAAGGGACTTGTCTTTCTGTAGATGATCCTACCTATGATATTCGTTCACTTTTATCTTGTGCTGCTGACTGCCAAAATATTGGTGGATATTGTGGTGATAAAATACTTCAAATTTCTGATGAAACTTGTGATGATGGAAATACTACAAGACTGGATGGTTGTAGCAATTGGTGTCAGGTAGAAAATCTTGCTTGTGCTCAGCAAGTGCGCGAGCCTCAAATTACAATTGATCGTTTTGATCCACAAAATCCAGATACCTTAGTTCATATCGTGTATAACGACGAAACAGCAAGTGCTTGTGTTGCAAGTACTGGGAATGCAATTTGTCGTGGATTTGGACTAGAATGTCAATCTGTTGCGAGTAGAGCTATCGGAGCAGAAGGGGATACTTGGAACGCTCTTTCGGGGGATCAATGTGCTCAAATATTGAATTCTTCTCTCAATAAAAATGTTCGTATTTACTGTGATGGTTTACGTCCAAATGTTGTAGCTGCTGCTGTTGCTGGATCTTGTGGAAATGCTGTTGTAGATGCCGGAGAAGTCTGTGATACTGGTGCACGTAATGGTCAAGCCTGTGAATCTGAATATGGACGAACCTGTACTTATTGTTCTGGAGATTGTCAAAAAGTATTAACCCAAGATCCTTTGAATAGTTGTGGCAATGGAAAAATTGATATTGATTCTCGTTTACCAAAGGTAAATAATGTTGGGCAGCCAGAAGTTTGTGACATTGATCCTGTTACCAATCAAGTTATTATTCCTCCTGCCAATAATCCACCAGTTAATTTGAGTGATGCTGAGTTAAGAAATTGGTATAATGTGAATGATCGTCCTGCTATTTGTGCCGATAGAGGAACCTATACTTGTGAAAATAACTGTCAAAATTTGGTGACCAATTGTGTAAGCTGTACGACTGCAGATAATCGAGGAAAGGCAAATCCTAAAATTGGAGTATTAAATGTTTTGACCCCACAAGATATCAATGATCCTGCGGCTCCAAATACTGTAAGTATTCCATGGGGAAATTCTGTTTCTCGTTATTTGGTACGTTTGAATTCAAAGACAGAAGCATCAGGAGTAAGACTTCTTGGTGGTAGTAAAGCTTGGAAAAATGAAAATGTTCTTATTCAAGAAGATCCAAGTGAAGCGGCTGCTACGCGTTGGCACAAATATGAACAGGCTGTGAATACGAGTGATTATAATGAATTATCTTGGTTACTCTCAAATGTACATAATTTCCCATTTGCTCGGGATTATGGATATAACACTGCTGCTGCGCAGGCAGGTCCTTGGAGTGCTAATAAAGTAACAATTTCTCGTGGAATTGAAACAAACTTGCTTTGTAGTGATCAGTACGCAACATACTTTAATTTGGATGATGTAACGGCTCAAAAATTCAATGGAAGTCGTACCGAAGCTGGTATCAGTACCAAACTTGCCCTTGCTGGAGCTAAAGCGCAGTATGAGCAATATGGATCATTTTTTCCGTATCCTGTAAATGCAGAACTGACAACGGTTGGAAATGATTTGGTTATTTCTCCTGCTGTGCCTCAGGGTACTTTCCGTGTTGTTGTAAAATGGAAACATATTGCAGATGGTCCTGATGTTACTTTTGCGCCTGTTGTCTATAATCGTGACTTTTTGGCAAATGCGGCACGAGCCAATGCAACAAATGAACAACGGCTTTCTGCAAGTGTAGATATTATGAAAGCAATGACTTTGACGAGAAATAACCGTGTTGGAGATAGTTGGATTTGTTCACGAATGACAACTCAGTATCAAGCTTTGTTTCCAGGTGGCGGAACTGCGGAAGAACGATCTGGTGCTGCAGCTTTGAATATCTTCAATTATTGGATACCATCTATTTGTAAAAACTTTAAGGGAAGTAATACCGAACCATATGAAGGATCCGTATTTGTGCATGCTCCTGGAACATTAAGAACTCTTTCTGCTGAAGCTTCAACTATTATTACAGGGGATAGTCATGGTACTCTTGCAACCGGTTATTATAATTCTCCGTATGCTGTCTTTGTAGAAGTAATTAGTGGAAGTAGTACTATTCCAATTTCTTCTTTTG
>CAZQRI010000013.1:13998-14224 GCA_964595805.1 uncultured Gammaproteobacteria bacterium | reverse complement strand
TTTGTTGTTGAACTTCAAACAGGATATGTTGTGCTTGGTGATCATCAGTTTTATAAAGGTTATACTATTTTCCATTGTAAAGAACACAAAAAAGAACTTCACGAACTTGATCCCAAATTTCGATTTTTGTATTTGAAGGAAATGAGTCTTGTCGCTGAAGCAGTGTTTCAAGCATTTCATCCTGTAAAGCTCAATTATGCACTTTTGGGTAATGCGGATGAACATA
>CAZQRI010000013.1:0-13988 GCA_964595805.1 uncultured Gammaproteobacteria bacterium | reverse complement strand
CGGCGAAGAAGCGGGGCAAGCGGTTCCGCATGTGCACTGGCATATTTTTCCTCGTCATGCAGACGATCCACTGCCAAAGCAACCTGTTTGGCAACTGGATAAATCTATTCGTACAGCAGAGAGTACATGTCCTTCTGTCGAAGAATTAAGTAGACTGAAACAAATGTTATTTACTGAGATTCAAAAGATAATATAGATATATTGAAAATAAAATTATTGTATGCAACACTCAATGAAACTTCTTCCCGCGCCATTTGAAAAAATTGAATCAGGACAAAAAACAATCGAAATTCGTTTATTTGATGAAAAGCGGCAAGAGCTTCAAATAGGCGATACAATTGAATTTTCAAAATTGCCAGATCTGAATGAAAAATTGACTGTTTAATTAATAGATCTTTTGAGATACAAGTCATTTAGAGATCTGCTTGATAATTACGATATGGAATACTTTGGCTATCCAAAAGATCATCCAAAGGATGAATTTATTGAAAGTATCTATACTATCTATTCAAAAGAAGAGGAAGAAAAATATAGTGTGCTTGGAATACAAATAAAATTGTGTAATTAACATGTAGTTATATGGAAAATAGACCAAAAGTAGGAGTCGGCGTCATGGTTATCAAAGATGGAAAAGTCCTTTTAGGGAAAAGAAAGAATGCCCATGGCGAAGGATCATGGTGTTTTCCTGGAGGGCATTTGGAATTTGGCGAATCTTGGGAAGAATGTGCCAAAAGAGAAGTGCTCGAAGAGACAAGCCTTACTCTTAAAAATGTACATTTTGGTACGGTAACCAATGATATTTTTGAAAAAGAAGGCAAGCATTATATTACACTTTTTATGCTTGCTGAAATTGAGTCAGGGGAAGTTAATGTAATGGAACCCGAAAAATGTGAACGTTGGGAATGGTTTAAATGGGATAATCTTCCTCGACCATTATTTGTGCCAATAGAAAATGCACTCCGTATGGGGTATAACCCGTTTCAAAAATAAAATGATCCTTCTATGCAAACAAATGAACATTATTGGGATGAAGCGCTCAAAAGATATGCCACCAAAGATTGGGTAAATAAACCAACTCTTTTTGCTGAACAGATAATTCAATATCTTCCTGTAAAAGGGAATTTACTGGAATTAGGATCAGGTCAAGGACAAGATGCGCTCTACTTTGCAAAACAGGGACATTCTGTTATGGCAACCGATTTGGTTGATACAGGACTCAAGGAATGTGAAGCAAAAGCAAAGGCAGAAGATTTATCTATAAATTTTGAGTTAGTAGATATCGCAAAGCCTCTTCCTTTTGCTGATAATTCTTTTGATATTGTTTACTCTCATCTTGGTCTGCATTATTTGAATAAAGAGGGGACAGAGCAACTCTTTAGAGAGATTTATAGAATTCTAAAGCCAGGCGGAATACTTGCAAGTTTATTTAACACGATTGATGATCCCGAAATTCACTCTTCAGGTTTTGAAAAAATTGAAGAAAACTATTATCGTGAAGTAGCCTTTGATTTTTATAAAAGATTTTTTTCTGTTGAAGAAACTCAGCAATTGATTCAAGGACTCTTTGAACCACTGCTTTTAGATAATAAAGGAGAGACGTATAAAGATGAAATCAAAACACTTATTCGATTAGTAGTAAAGAAAGTATAATTTTTATCAATTATTTTTATGAAAATAATTTCTCTCAATACCTGGGGAGGGCGCGCCGGCCTTCAAAATTTATTAAATTTTTTAGAGTCACAAAGTGATGTCGATGTTTTTTGTCTCCAAGAAATTTGGAATGGGGGAGAAGATACGACGAGAAAATTCTTTCCTGATGAAAAAATAAATGAAGTAGAATGGGAACTTTTTTCTGAGATACAAAAAGTATTATCTGATTATACAGGATATTTTCGTTGTCATTTTTTTGATTTTTATGGTTTGGCCATTTTTGTCAAAAAAGGAATTTCGATTATCGAAGAAGGTGAAGTTTTTGTTTATAAAGAAAAGGGATATTTTTCACAACAAGAATTTGGTGATCATTCTCGAAATATTCAATATATTCATGTAGAAACAAAAGAAGGTCCTCGGACAATTATAAATTTTCACGGTCTTTGGGATAAAACTGGTAAAGGAGATACAGAAAATCGTATTCTTCAATCAGAAAATATCCTGCAATTTATCAAAACACTTTCGAATCCTTGTATTCTTTGTGGAGATTTTAATTTGCTTCCAGAGACACAGAGCATTCAAATTTTTGAACAGCAGGGTCTTCGAAATTTAATTCGAGAATATAATATTCAGTCTACGCGAACGAGTTTGTATCAGAAATCAGTACGATTTGCAGATTACGTATTTGTAAATAAAGAAATAAAAATTCAAAATTTTGAGGTACTCCCAGAAGAGGTTTCGGATCATGCTGCTCTTTTGTTAGAATGTGAATAACTATTTTTATTATGGATACGAATTATAAAAAAGTACATTTTGGAATTTACGGTATTGCCCAAAAAGATGGTAAAATTTTGATGATCAAAAAATCTCGTGGGCCATATATTGGTCTTCTTGATCTTCCTGGTGGAAGAATGGAAGAAGGGGAATTGGTAGAAGAAACTTTGATTCGTGAAATCCAAGAAGAAACTGCGGCAAGGGTCAAAAGTATGCAATTTTTTGACTTTGCCGAATATCGATGTATATACCAAGAAAATGGAGAAACAAAATATTTTCATCATATAGGACTTTATTTTTTGGTAGATATTGATGTTGAAACTTTAAAAGAAGAAGCTGATGGACACGACTCCAACGGAGCGCAGTGGATTTCACTTCCACTTCAGGAAAATATGATTGCTCCAATTTTAAAGAAACCTTTAGGAAATTTGAAGTTGATTCTTGCTCATGAATAATTATTTTTGAGTGAACGTGTGAACATTGTGAAATTTCAATAGATAAAGGCCTATGTTGAAAATATTTAAAATTATAAAATATATACTTCTTACGGGGATTATTCTTTGTTTTATTACTGCTCTCGCGATTGTTTTGGATGGACTTCGTGATACTATTCATCAAAGTGATGCGATTGTTATTTTGGGGAATAAAGTAGAATTGACGGGGCAGCCTTCGCCACGGCTTGTGAGTCGTTTGGAAAAGGGTTTTGAGTTATATCAAAAGAAAATGGCCCCTCTGATTATCGTAAGTGGGGGCATTGGTATTGAAGGATTTGACGAGGCAAAAGTAATGAAACAATATCTTGTGGCTAGGGGTATTCCTGAGGATGCTGTGCTTGTAGACTCCCAAGGAGTCGATACGTTTTCAAGTGCAAAAAATATACAAAAAATTGTAAAAGAAAAAAATCTACAGTCAGTGATAGTCGTAAGTAATTATTATCATATTTCTCGTACTGTTTTTGCCTTTAAAGAAAGCAATATTCCAGAAGTATATTCTGCCCATGCTAATTTTTTTGAGTGGAGAGATCTCTTTTCGATACCACGAGAAGTTGTTGGTTTTTATTTTTATATGTTGCGCTATACCAATGATTCTTTTGTACCTTGGTATGAAAATATTGTTCTTGATAATGTTGAACATCACTTGTCTTGTGAGCAGTTGCCCACTCGAGAAGAAACAAACAAAATTGTACAAGCGCATCGAGACAGTATTGAAAAGATTATTCGAGAATCTGCAGGACCCTATCATAAAAATGAAGAAGTACCTATTTTTTGGGATGAAGAAAATATGTCGGTCTATGATGAGGATTCCCAGAAAGGATTTTATATCTCAGCAAGTTGGGGAGCCGCAAAAAATTGTGAAAATATGGATAAAGCAGAACTTCTTATCACATATCCTGGACATCCAGAGAGGGTAATTATCCAAAATATTATAAATAGTTCTACATTTTTTGGTATACCATATCGTTTGATGAATACGTAATTTTTTATTTTTATATATGGAAACTCATAAACTTATAAATTTAAAATTTCGAAAATATTCTCCTTTAGAATTTTGGATATATTATATTCTCTATACACCTGCAATTTTTGGAGCAGTATTATTTTTTCTTTCTGTAGTTTTTCTTTTTATTGATTTTGTTTTTGATTCCATTTTTAAATTTTCATTCATTCCACTTTCTGTATCGGAATATGTACAAACGTTGATTTCCAATAATGAATTCATTTTTGTGATATTTGGAGTTTTTCTTCTTTCCACTTTTATTGGACTCTTTGCAAAATTTTTTAAATCTTATAGAGCGCAGTGCGTTATTGATGAAAGCGCAAAAACTGTTTCTTTTCAGATAGATCAAAAACCATACAGTGATATAAAATTTGTAAAAACTTTTTGGTATTTGCCCCTCGTATTATTTCGTGGTCTTGGACGTGGTTCACGATACCAGGTGTATGCTTTGTGGTTTCGTTATGAAACAATGCAGGGAGAAAAAGGTTATCTTCTTTTGGAAGACGGATCATTTCTCGACATAAAATTAAACTTTCGACATCAAAAAGTTGCTGAGATGGAAGATTATGTTCATGTTATTTCGCTCTTTTCAAATTTTGGTCTTTTGACAGTTCCTCTCCATGCAAAATTTTTACGTAGAAAAAAGTTTCTTTCTGTGTTTGTTTGGATTGTCTTGGTTATTTGTTTTGCTGTTTTGATCGCAACAAAGTTTTAGTCTCAAGAGTATACGTAATTTTGGAATAAAAATATATTTTGAGAGGAATTTCTTTTAAAAAAAACTATATGAATGAACAAGGTTTTATCAGAGATCGTTTTGTTTTGCCGGATCCAGAGAAAAAAGTGGAAGGAAGTGAGTCTCAAGTAACAATGTTTCAAAAGAGATTTGAAGTTCCTGCTCAGCAGCCAGATCACAGTGTTGTGGCGGATATTCGCCAAGCCCATGATACTCTTGACGCCATAGATCTGCGGACTCATCCACAGTATACATTTTTTACAGAGCATATTCCTGCGGCATTATTGGAGAGTCTGAGTACAAAGGAACTTGCCAAGCTTCTTCGTGATTGTCAGTCGGAATTTGACGCAAATCCCGAACTGAAAAAGATGTATCATGATATTTTGATTGAAGGGGATGTTCAGGCCCTTCGAGAAAAAACAAAAGTTCAAGTACAAAAAATGAAGGAAAAATATTTGGGAGGATCACCAATAAAAAGATTTTTTGAAAGACGTCAATTACAAAAAAAATTAGCTGAATTTCAAAAGTCTGTACATGCCTTTGAGGTTGTTCGTAGTGATAGAGCAGATTTTGAGCATTCTGAATTTTTATCTCCACGTTCGCTCGAAAAAGTTCAATCATATGGAGCTCAAGATGTGCTCGCACAGGCAGATCGTTATGTGTATGCTTCTTTTGATAAAACACCACATTTTATGGCTGCTGGTGGGACACAGTATCTTCTTGATGATATTGCTTTTCAAGATCGTGCCGAAATTGTGATGCAAGATATTGCCAATATTCGTGCTCGAAGTGAAGATGGAAAGAATTTTCTTGCAAAATATATAAATAATATTTTTGATTATAAACAAGGCAAAGAACTTCTTGCGCTGTATTTGGCCTATGTATTTGAAACCCCTCAAGAAGCCGAATTATTTTTGAAAAATAACAATCACCCTATGACGGCTCAAGGTTGGGATAGGCAGGGAAGTACCTATTACAATTTGGATCCTCTGAGTCTCGAAGAAGAGAAAAAATTGGCAACACTTGATCCTAGCTCTCAGCAGGAATTTTTGGAGCAGAAAAAAATTCGTGCACAAAAAAGACAGCAGGATATTTTAGCAAAAATGCAAGAACTTTTGCAGGAATTTGGTTTTGAAGCGCCCCTCAGTCTCGAAGTGCGTATTCCAGATTCCGCTTCTGTATGTGGAAAATTTTAAAAGAATAATTATCTTGAAAAAATATATGAGAGAAGGAAAGATGAAGGGGGCATTTGGAAGTATGGATTTATTTCGTCGTCCTCTTGAAAGAAATCCTGAGGAACTGACAAAAGTTCTTGAAGTTGCAAATACATCAGGATTTTTTATACAAGCAGATTTTATTCTTTCTCCCGAAGTTCGATTGGCCTTGGGACAAATTTTGGCATATACCAATGAAAGGTTTCTTTCTCTGACGCAGGTAGGAAGGAATCTTTTAAAAAATATGGAGAATCTTTCGGATGATGATACCATTTCTTTAGAATTTTCTCCAAAATTTGGTGATAAAAGTTTATTTCCCTATAAAAATAAAACAGACTCTCTTGTAAAAATTCTTTTGTTATTGAGTCACGTTGAACTAAAAAATTCAAAACTTTAGAAGTGATTTGATTTTTGAAAATTCTCGGTGAGGTTCGAGAAGATAAAATACCTTTGTGTTCAAAAATGATTCCGAGAAAAAAACAGATTTTTGAATGGCATTGGTATTGTCAGAGACTTTTGGAAAAGAAAGGGCAATTCCTTTTTCATTTTGTGCAAAACAATAGCTGATGCGATCATTATAAAGGTCTTTGATATCTTGGTTTATAGAATGTTCGTAGGGTTTTGAAAAATCAATCACGAGAATTGATTTTTTCCAAAATAAAAGAGTTCTTGTGAGTTCAAGACTTGTTTTGGATATGTGTATTTTGTAGGGAGAAAAATAATCCCAACGAAAAAAGATAAGCAGCGATTGTCCGATAGCGAGAGTCAGTACGATTCCAAGATAGGTCCAAAGAATCACCTCGGGGATCTGTGTAGCAAGTGTGCTACTGAGAGTATTTTCTGGTAAAAGTATTGGTTTTTCCATGAGCCAATCAAGACAGAGCAGTAAAAATGCTCCTCCTCCCACAATACTGAGAATAAAAGAACTTGCAAAAACAAAGGTAAACAGAGATTGAAAAAAAGGAATTACAATACCCCCGACATATTTTTTTCCATCGACTCCATAGCTTAAAATGGGTCCTTGTTTGTTTGCTTTGCGTCTTTTGATAATAAAAATATGCATGAACAAAACGCTCAAAAAACTAAGTCCGAGGATACTGAGAAGTATAATTTTTGCAAGTGACATAAAAAATTATTCAAGAAAAAGTCTTTTGGTCTCAGATAAAATTGCTTTGGGATCTTGTTTCCAGGCATCCGAAACATCGGCATAGAGTTCAAGCTCATTGCCATCTGGGTCAAGTATATAAATACTATGGGTTACACCATGGTCGGCTGTTCCAATAATGTGTACATTTTTTTCTTTGAGTTCTTGGTATACTTTTTTTGCATCTTCTGCTGATTCACCAATTTTGAAACCCACATGATAGAGTCCTGGCTGTGGAGATCTCTGCTGTATTGGACTACCACCAACTTCTATCAAAAGCATTTCGTGGTGATTTCGACCTGATGAAAAAAGAGCGATTCCTTCTTCGCGGTGGATTTCTCGAAAGCCAAGTATATCACGATAAAAATCTGCTACAACAGTGAGATGAGATACATAAAAAACAATGTGGCCGAGTTCTTGAATTTTCATACGTTTGAAAATAGTTTTATTTTTTATAGACCTATCTTAGCGGTATGGGGCCTCTTTTGTCAAACAAAAAAACACCAGAAGGGGTGTTTTTTGTATCGTTTTTTTAAAGCTGTATACCAAGACATTGAAGATCAAATGGATGGATGGCACAGTAATTTTGTAGGAGTGGTGCTTGTAGTTGAATATTTCTTTCGAGTAAAATCTGATTTATTTCAAAGTTTCCATTATTGATTCCATTGCTACAATTGGCATCACAGACCATTTTGATGTAATACATATCATCACCTTGTGCTCGTACGTGGGGACGCATTTTCATCCAATCTTGTGGAGTTGCAAAAGTATATCGATAAGAACGGTTTGACTCTGACATACCACCATCAACATCTTTGACGTTCAGTGGTTTATACACAACACTCAGTACGTTGTTTACATTTTGAAGCGTTCCATAATAAAAATTAAACTTTGCTTTTTGTCCTGCAAGAAGAGGGGAATTTCCAAGAGAGAAAGTGATCCCTGAAAATTTTTGGATTCCTCCAATATAGATTGAAGAAGGATTATTTTGTGGAAATCCAGGAATAGGCGCAAACCAATCGACATCACCAATAAGGTTATTATCTTGTGCATCGAGGGTATCGTTGTTCCAAAAATTGCTAAGAGCATCAGCGTACCCATAAGAATCTACAGGGCTTTGTACCAAAAATGCCTTTGCCTTGAGATTTGGGTAGAGACTGATGATAACTATGGCGAGCAGAAGCGTAAGTATTTTTTTCATAAAAAAATGCTAGGAATAACAAAACAGTATAGCACAAAAAGGCACTTTTGTCAAGAGTATTTAGTATTTCTTTTTGGTAAATTTTTTGCCACGTGTTCGTTCTTTGAACATTTGGGGTCGAGGGGCTGAGGGACGAGATGCTGGAGTGTATTCACGATTTGGAGCATTTGTGCTTGGGGCAGTGTTCGTACTTTCACCCGCAGGTTCTAGGTGGAGACTTACTCCATTAATGATTTTATTATTCAAAGCATTGATAAACATAGTTTTGCGAGTTTTATCAATTTCAAGTACGGTGTAGTCAGCTTCGAGTTTGATATCTCCAATTTGAATTCCTTTGATATTTTTTTGTGAGTTTACAATCTCAAAAAGTTTTGGTACAGAAAAGCCACTTCGTTTTCCAATATTCATACGAATTTTGGTCATGTTTTCTGCAGAATATGGACGAGGTTCAAACAGTTTATTTTTGTAGGGAGAGGGTTTTGCCTCTTGAATTACACTACTTCGAATATCTGGTAAGTTTTTATAAAAGTTGATAAATCGTCCGAGTTCAACACTCACGAGGTGGTGGATCAGTTCTTCACGTGTAAGGTGTGAGAGTTTTTCTTCAATGATTGGCATGTATTCACTGATATCAATAGCATTTGTTTTTGCGGTTGTAATTTTATCGACAACTTGCAAAAGCTGTGCGGTACATATATCTTTTGCGGTCGGAATATTTTTACTTTTGAAGACAATACCAGTTTTATTTTCGATCATGCGAAGCATGTATTTTTCACGCAGGTTGATAATAGCAATAGAGGTACCATTACTTCCAGCGCGGCCAGTTCGTCCACTGCGGTGTGTATAGTGGTCGGTTTTGGTTGGAAGGCCGTAGTGAATTACATGAGACAGTTCTTTGACATCAATTCCACGAGCAGCGACATCGGTTGCCACAAGAATTTGAATTTGGCGATTACGAAATGCAGTCATGACTTGTTCGCGTTGACCTTGAGAAAGTTCACCACTAATAGCTGCGGCAGTATATTTTTCTTCCATGAGTTTGGCTGCAATGTGCTGTGTTTCTACACGAGTATTACAAAAAATAATTCCGTAAATATCTGGGTGCACATCAAGAATACGTTTGAGGGTTTCGTATTTATCTTTTGCCTGTACCATGTAGTATTCATGATCAATTGTTGCTGAACCTTGATTTTTTACTGAAGTTGAAATTTCTTTTGGATTTTTCATGTAGGTCTTGGCAATGCGTTCAACCGTACGATCCATGGTTGCCGAAAAGAGCAAAGTTTGTTTGTCTGCTGGAGCTGTTTCAAGGATGGCGTCAAGTTCTTCTTTGAATCCCATTTTCATCATTTCGTCGGCTTCGTCAAGGATAAGCCAAGAGATACTTTCAAGTTTAATGGAACCACGTTTTACCATATCAAGGGTACGTCCTGGTGTTCCCACAATGATTTGTGGTCCGGCATAGAGCGCATTGTATTGTGTGACATAGCTATCTCCACCGTAGATTGCAGCGACTTTGATCGCAGGAAACTCAGACAAAAATGCTTTGATATCTTTGCTGATTTGGAGACAGAGTTCGCGGGTAGGGCAGAGGATCAGGGCTTGTGGACGTTTGAGTGTTTCGTCAATTTTTGACAAAACTCCCAAACTAAAAGCAGCGGTCTTTCCAGTACCAGTTTGGGCGAGGGCAATGAGGTCTTGGCGAGAGTTTAAGATATGGGGAATACTCTGCGCTTGGATTTCGGTTGGGGTTTCAAACCCAAGTTTTGTGAGGGCTGCGAGAATTTCTGGGCGCAGTCCCAGTGTTGAAAACGTAGTCATATGATAAAAATTACGCACATGACTACTGGAGTTATTTCAGAACCCTTCTGAAGATAATTCACTTGAATCAGATGCGAAGTATAAATTGATTGCTGAGTATACCACGAAGAATCACTTTTGTCAATATACAGTGCTCTATGTTATACTTTCAAATGTATTTTGTATACTTTTTATGCCTCCACAATCTTCTTATTCCTTTAAAGGGCTTGAAACGGCTCATGCTCTCGGGATGAGCTGGAAATCTATTATTCTTTTGGTTCTTGGAATGTTTCTGTTTTTTGGTCTCCTAAGTTTTTTGATGTTCAAAAATGCACAAAAAAATACAAATACAATAAACCAAAATATTGAAAAAAGTATGCAAGAAGCTACAGCAGCGGCAGAAAAACAAAGACTCGAAACAGAGGCAAATATTCAAAGACAAATTGACGAAAATCTTAAAAAATAAGGACTCGCTGATGAACATATGGAACAAAAAATTCATAATTATTCGTATTGGGATATTTTGAAAGGTCTCAAAAAACTCATTCGCCCATATCGATGGCGTTTTTGGTTTGGTTCGTTTTTACGTTTGACATCCGATTTAGCAGGGCTGTATGGGTATTACGCTCTTACCAAATTGATTGCTTTTTTTAGTGATTATCATGCAGGCACATCACTCGATGAATTTTGGCTTTTCTTTTTTTTATGGAATGTCTCATTTATTTATTGTAATTTTTCTCGTCAGGGTGCCAAATATTTGTGTAATCGTATTGCAGAGCATGTTAAATTGGATAGTAAATTGGCAGCACTCAAACATCTCAGTCTTATTGATATTGCCTGGCATGAAAAAGAAAATACAGGGAACAAGCTCAAGCGTGTAGAAAATGGAGGCGACGGTTGGGATAAACTTATAAAGATTTGGGTCGCAACACTTATTCCTGTTATTGTGAATATCGTTGGTATGGTTTTTGTTTTGTCTCGTACAGACCTTCGTGTTGGGCTTATTATGCTTGCTTTTCTTGTCAGTTATCTTTTTGTTTCAGTTCCTTTGGGACGTCGTGCTTCACGGGCCGCTCGTTTGGTCAATCAACACGAAGAAGATTTTAGTGGTCTTGCTTTTGAATCTCTCAATAATATTCGTACCGTAAAGGTAATGAATATTTTTCCTTACTTATTTCCTCGACTCAAAAAACAGGCTGCAGAAATATTAAAGGCTGTCACAAAGCGTGTGTGGTGTTTTCGAAGTAAAAGTGCCGCTCAAGGTACCTGGGCACAAATTTTTCGAGCTGGAGCTTTTTTTCTTATTGGCTATGGTATTATTGAGGGGCGTTATGGAATTGCATTTTTGGTTCTTTTTAATTTTTATTTTAGTATTTTGCGTGAGTCAGTTGAAGAACTTTCTGAGGTTTCTCAAGAAGTAGTTATTGCCAGGCATCACATTGCCAGGCTCAATGATATTTTAGTCGAACCAGTGCGTATTGACTCTGAAAAAAATAAAAGAAATTTTCCGAGTTCTTGGAAAAAAATATCTTTTCAGGATGTTTCATTTTCGTATGGAGAGAATCAAGTACTCAAAAATATCTCGTTTACTGTTTGTCGAGGTGAAAAAATAGGGGTTGTGGGTCTTTCTGGAGCTGGAAAATCAACTATTTTTAAGTTGTTGCTCAAAGAATACGAAAATTATACAGGTGAGATTTTGATTGACAATATTCCACTCAAAAAAATAAAACGCAGTTCCTATTTCGATCATGTTGCGATTGTGCCTCAGGAAACAGAAGTCTTTAATTTTAGTTTAAAAGATAATGTAACGATTAGTGGTGATACGGAACATTTTGATCAAAAGAAACTTCAACGGACCTTTGAAATTGCCCATATGGTTGATTTTATGCATAAACTTCCCGAAGGGATTGATACACTCATTGGCGAAAAGGGGATTAAACTTTCCGGTGGTGAAAAACAACGGGTTGGGATTGCCCGTGCGATATTCAAAGAGCCTGATATTTTATTTTTAGATGAAGCGACATCTCATCTTGATCTTGAGTCCGAAGAAAAAATAAAAGACTCACTTCATCATTTTTTCAAAAATGTAACAGCATTGGTGATTGCGCATCGCCTCAGTACAATCCAAGAAATGGATAAAATTTTACTGTTTGAAGGAGGAAAGCTCGTCGAAGAAGGAAACTTTCAGGTTTTATACAACAACAAAGGACGATTTTTTGAACTGTGGGAAAAACAAAATTTATAATTTTAAGAATATTGTATGTGGCAAAAAATTTATATATACTTTGATAAATTAGAAGATCGTGTTCGCGGACGCCTGAGCCGTAAACCTATTGGTTATGCCTTTTTGGGTGGAGTTGGAGTTGTGCTTTTTTGGCGTGGGGTTTGGCATAGTGTGGATTACTTTATGGGACGATATTTTACAGGGATTCCAAGTGATACGACTTTAAATTTGTACGAACTCCCATGGTGGGATGGACCCCTTTCTCTCGTTTTGGGTACATGTATGCTTCTTTTGAGTGGTCTTTTTGTTTCGAATTTTATTGGGAATGAAATTATTATTTCGGGTATTCGTGGAGAGAAAAAAATGGCAGACAAAACAGAAGACGAACTTGAAATGGAGATTGATGAATTGGTATTGATTGAACGAGATATCCGAAAAATTTCACGACAATTGACACTTTTGAGAAAACGCAGATCATAAATTTTTTCTTTTTTAAAAAATTGTGTTATACTATACACAGTTTACTGAAATATTTTATTTTTTTATTTACATATATGGAGAGTCATAACCATAATCATAAGCACGAAAGCTTTGGTGGAATCGTGCTGACTGTTTTACTTATTGTTATTATTGGTGGATCAATTTTTGGAGTGGGGGTATGTGCCGGAATTCGTGCGGCTATTTGGAGAGGTGTTGCAGGTACTGGGGTTGCTCCTCGTGTGAATGCTCCTGTTATGATGGAACGTGTTGCCAAAGAGGATGAAAGTTGGGGATGGGGAAAAGATGACAAAAAACTTTCTCGTGTATTTGGTTCTATTACAAAAATAGAAGGAAACCAAATTACTATTCTTGATAACGCTGCAAAAAATGAAATTATTGTATCACTTTCAAGTACCGTGATTACTTCTTCGAGTACAGAAATTGGTCTTGGCGCACTCAAAGCAGGCCAAAATATTGCGGCTCTTGGTGCACTCAATGCCAACAATATGTTTGAAGCTCGTCTTATCCAAGTTCAATAAAAAATCGCTTTATCTCGAAAAGAATACCCAATTGTGGTATTCTTTTTGTAGAGAGTGAAATAAAAGTACTTTCTTTGGAGTAGTAGAGGTATATACTATGAGTGATTTGACCGATGAAGAATTAGCTCAAAAAGTTCAAAATGGGGAGACCGAGGCCTTTGGGATATTGATTGAACGTTTTGAACAAAAAATGCTTCGCTATTCGCGGAAGTTCTTGTTTGGATACGAAGATGCGCAGGATGCTGTTCAAACGGTATTTTTGAAGGCTTATATCAATATTCAACAATTTGATAACAGCAAAAAGTTTTCTTCCTGGCTTTATCGAATTGCGCATAATGAATTTATCAACGTTATCAAAAAAAATGGAAAGGAAAGTGTGCCAATTTTTGAACTGGATACCTTGTTTCCTCATCTTGAGGCAAAACAAAACTCGGCACGAGATTTTGAAGTACAAGAATTACAGGATTTGATGGAACAGTATTTGAATAAAATTTCTCCCAAATATCGTGAAATTTTAGTTTTGTATTATTTTGAACAAATGGGTTATACTGAAATTGCCGATATTTTGAAAATTCCAGCTTCAACAGTGGGGGTGCGTTTGAAGCGTGCAAAAGATGCTCTCAAAAAATTAATACCAATTGAACATTTATAAATATACTTTCGAGTATAAGTGTACTTTTATGGAAGACGAAAAAAAATTACGTGAAAATATTCTCGCTACGATTCAGACCG
>CAZQRI010000012.1:0-14228 GCA_964595805.1 uncultured Gammaproteobacteria bacterium | reverse complement strand
ATCCTCCAAGCAGACAACTGGTACCGAGGAAAAGACTATGCAGCGGGGGCAGGAGCATTTCGACAACTTATCACAGGATACCTTGCACCAATGACAGAAGCTGACCAAAATAGCAGTGGAGATCGAAATCAAAGACTTATGATCACAGCAGCACAAACTTTACAACAAACCCTTTAATATGCCCACCTTAAAAAAGATTCTTTTCTTCGTCTTTATAATCCTCAGTGTATTTTCTATCCAAACAGTTACTTTTGCTGCACCAGCGGCACAAAACCCTGGAGCTGGTTCTGTGCCAACCACAACAACCTCTACAGGACCCTCTCTTGATGTTCGAGGCGTTCCAGATGGATACTATGACCAAGGCAAAAAAGGTGTTCCAGGACTTCTTCCCTCTTGTGCTTTTCTTTCTTCTGGTTGTGATGGTGAAAATGCTGATATTAATATTTTTATTGATCTTGGAATCAATATTGCCAAATTTATCTTTGCTATCATTGGAACACTTGCTTTTGTCATGTTTGTCTACGGTGGATTTACCATGATACTTGCATTTGGAAGTTCCGAAAAATTCCAAAAGGGGCGTGATATCCTCATTGCCGCAGTAGTTGGTATGATTATTGCCTTTGGTGCTTATATCATAGTAAATTTTGTCCTTGATGTCTTCCAGGTTGGCAAAGACTTTCGTATTATAAACTGATCCATAATAAATTTGATTGTATGAAATTTTTTTCCAAAAGTATTTTTTTCCTCACTCTTCTTTGTAGTATTATAATTCCACTCTCTTCTATTTCACCAGTTCTTGCCCAATCTACTGGAAGCAATGTACAACTTGTCAATCCTATTGGTGGAAGTGTCCAAACAGGTGGAAATAAACAAGGTATTATTAATGTTCAAGATCTTATAGGAAAAGGTCTTACCGTAGTTCTTGGTGTAATGGGTTCTATTACACTTCTTGCATTTGTCTATGGTGGATACATGTGGCTCACTTCTGCCGGCAATGACGAAAAAGTTCGCGCCGGAACTGATACACTCATGTATTCAACAATTGGTCTCTTTATTATTTTTGGGGCCTATGCTATACTAAATACGATTTTAAAAGGTCTTGCAAAGTAGTTTGCAAAAATAAAATGCAAACCTTATAAAATTTTACTAAAGAACTTATTTATTTGGATACAATTCAAATAAGAAATGTACCGAATAAATAAGTTCTATCCCTAAAATGAAAGGGGGTGAGACATGTGAATAAAATTTTTAATACAATGATTAAATACAAAGCTGTCGTTGCTGTTGCATTTGTTTTTGCTCTCGGAGCACTCGTTGCACCAACACCGGCTACTGCTGCATTGAGCGCAGAAGAGGCAAGAAATTCTTTTGGGCTCGGTCAAGTAGGATCTCCAGATGCTCTTGGTGGTACACTTGGTAATAAAGGCCTTGTTGAGACAATTACTGGAATTATCAAAATCGGTCTCAGCCTTCTCGGCATCATCGCTGTAGTAATCATTCTCGCTGGTGGTTTCAAATGGATGACTGCTGGTGGAAATGAAGACAAAGTTGGTGAAGCTCGTAAAATGATCATTTCTGGTGTCATTGGTTTGGCTATCATTATGAGTGCCTTTGCCATTGCTCAGTTTGTTATCGGATCTCTTGCACAACAAACAGGTGCAGGTGCAGACGCTGCCGATCTCAAAGCGCCATAGTCTCAATAAGAATCACAAGGAGAGAAGTCACGAGCCAAAAGCTCGATTCGGGAATTCCCCTTCTCTCCTGTGTATTCTTGTTTTCAACAAGATAAGAGCTAAAAGACACGTGATAGTTTATCACCTCTCTTATATCCCCTATCTATACATACACCATATGTTTTTCAAACGGATTCTCTTTACCCTTGTCTTTTCTCTCAGTCTTTTACTGCCTTTTGCTGTTGCACAGGCAGAAGTAGATATTGGTCTTGGATACGGTGCAGAAAGTGGTCTTGGAAATGCTGATCCTCGTACCACAGCAGCACAGATCATTCGCGGAGCCCTTGGACTTTTGGGAATTTTGACGACCTGTATCATCCTCTACGCAGGATTCAAGTGGATGACGGCAGGTGGAAACGAAGACGAAGTGAGTACTGCAAAAAAAATGCTTTCTTCTGCTGTTATTGGACTTGCCATTATTATGAGTTCCTACGCTATTACTGTGTTTGTAATATCAAGTCTTGCCAAATCTACAACAGGACAAACAATTCGAACACCTTAAGTCCCCTACTTTTTACCAAAATATGAAAATCTCCAAAATTTTTACAAATACCGCACTTATTCTTACTGCTCTTTGCGGATTTTTTTCATTTTCTTCCCCTGTCCGCGCCGATGACTATGGACTTTCTGCTACCGCTGACCGAGCTGGCCTTGCCAAATATGGCAATGACGTTCCAACCGTAGCCGGAAGTATTATTGGTACCGCACTTTCCATGATTTCTGTTATCTTCTTTATCCTTATGGTCTATGGTGGATTTCTTTGGATGACCGCTCATGGTGATGAAGGCATGGTAACAAAAGCCAAAGATACTATTACAGCAGCTATTATTGGTATCATCATCGTTCTTGCTTCTTATGCAATTACCAATTATGTAACGACAAGTGTGGTTAGTGGGCCATCAAATCCAGCAGGTGGCGGAAATACTTGTGCTCAAGATGGTGCTGCGTGTCGAGAAGCTTGTTCACGAAGACAAGACCAACAAGATTGTATTATTTCTTGTAATGAACTCGAAGACGCATGTTCAAATTTTGCTCCTTAATTTCTATGAAGCAGGTTTTATTCATACTCTTTTGTGCAATATCTTTGCTGTTTATCCAACCCGTTTTTGCATACAAAACTATCGATGCTTCAGGAAAAGCACTCAATTCTACCGTAGAACCAACAGGTCTTTCTACCAATGATCTCCAAACTACTACAGGAAACCTCATAAAAGGGGCTCTCACTGCTGTAGGAACAGTATTTTTTGGACTTATGGTCTACGGAGGATATCTTTGGATGACCGCAAGAGGAGAAGAAGATCAAATTACACGAAGCAAAGAAACAATTATTGCTGCAATTATTGGTCTTGCCGTTATACTCGCAGCCTATGCAGCGACAAACTTCGTTACCACCAATCTCATAAAATAAATGTCTTTTCTATGTTTAAAAAAATCTTTATAATTTTTGCACTTCTCCTTCTCCCCCTCTCACCAGTATTGGCGGTAGGAAGTCTCAAAGATGCTTCCAAAAATCTTCAACCAACCGCAACAGGCGCGGGATACCAAGAAGGAGACCTTGGAAATATTACCGGACAAATTATCAATACAGCCCTTCAACTTGTTGGTATTATCTTTCTTGGACTTATGGTCTATGCTGGGTACCTTTGGATGACCGCTCAAGGAGCCGAAGACCAAGTAGAAAAAGCCAAAAAAATCATTACCAGTGCTATTATTGGTCTTATTCTTACCATGAGTGCCTACGCTATTACTGCACTTATTACTGCAAAATTTAGTGGTCCAAATGCTGGCTCAGGACCAGGAGGACCCTCCGACCCTAATGCCTGTAACGAATGTGTTATTGCCTGCCAAGGAGGAGCTGCTTGTATTACTGCTTGTGCAGAAAGACCTGAATGTAAATAATTTTAAACCTGTATTGCACTATGAAAAAAATACTCCTTGGAGCTCTCCTCGCTCTTAGCCTTTTATTTTCAACTCAACCAGCACTCGCAATCAATCTTGGAACAGATCTTGCCGAAAATGCTCGTATTCAAGCTGGATATGGGGCTGCCAACGAAACTACCCTTTCTGAAAACATTGGTAATGTTATCAAGGTAGCCCTTTCTCTTGTTGGAACAATCTTTCTTGCGCTTACCGTCTATGCTGGATTTCTTTGGATGACCGCAGCTGGAGACGAAAGCCAAATCGAAAAAGCACAAAATATCATCCGTGCAGCAGTAATTGGACTTGTTATTGCCTTGTCTGCCTATGGTATTACCAACTTTGTTGTTAACAAAGTAGTAGAAAAAACAACAGCCCCATCTTCTTCTGGGCAATAAAACTTTTTATGAAAGCTTCTACACAAAAAATTCTTTTTTTCACAAGTCTTATTTTTGTTCTTTCTTTGTTTTATTTTCAAGTTACTTCTGCGGCAGGAAGTCCACCAAATCTTCGCGCCCAAATTACTGGTAATATTGACGCTGGTAATTCTGTTGCTGGTCTTGGAAATGCAGCCCCCCAAGAAATTGTCGCTCGCGTGATCCAAATTATTCTTTCAATTGTTGGTATTACCTTCACGGCTCTTATTGTACTCTCTGGATATAATATCCTCAGTGCCGGGGGTGACGAAGGCAAAGTAGAAAAAGCAAAAAAAACAATTCAAGCCTGTGTCATTGGTCTTGCTATTACTCTTGGTGCCTATAGCATAACGACTTTTCTTGGAAAATCTGCAGTAGAAATCACAAATAAAAATATGGCTGAGCCTGTAGATACTCGACTTGACTATGATCGTCTTAAAAATGACATCATGAATGCAGGATCAGATGTTGGTAACAACTCTGATGCGAGTGGAAGTTCTCTCTAAGAATAAATTTTCATATATGAAAAAAATTTTTCTTCTTCTCTTTTGTCTTCTTAGCTTTGGACTAAGCCCAGCGCCTGCGCAGGCACAAGGTTTTGCAGCAGAACTCAACAAACAAACTCAGGCTGCAGCAGGATCAAATGGTGCAGATTTAGGAGAAGCAGCTGATCCTCGTACGGTTGTTGCCCGTGTTATTCAAGTATTTTTACAAACACTTGGTATCCTACTTATCATCTATATTATCTATGGTGGAACACTTATCTTTCTCTCTGGAGGATCAGAAGATAAAGTAAATGAAGGAAAAACAGTTATACGACGAGCTGTTATTGGAATGATTGTCATTATGACCTCGTATAGTATTACCATCTACGTGAGTTCTCTCGTTCAAAATAGTGATCCATGTGCACCCGATGCGAATGGTGATATAAATTGTGCAACAGTTTCACCAGATCGTAGCAAATACAATCAAAAAAGTGTTGAACGAGATACACCACTTATCTATGACTGTAAGATGCTTCCGGATGGAACTTGTGACTTACAAAATTAAAGATCAAAAAAGCCTCAGAATTCAATCTGAGGCTTTTTTATTTTCAAAGATCCACAAAGGGGTGACCAACGGGAATTGAACCCGTACTGCGAGAGCCACAATCTCGCGTGATAACCGTTTCACTATGGCCACCCCACTAAGGACCTTTTTGTATGCAGTAGTATACCGATTCTATAGCATTTTGTCAACTAGGGCTTAATCAAAAAAAATATTGGATAAAAGTATCCAATATTCTTATTTTTTGTGGATATACAGGCTTATTTTTTACCCATATTTTCAAAAGCACGCAAAATTTCCAGAGGAATTGCAAATATCACGGTATTTGATTGATCCGAACTCAGATCATTAATCGTTGTCAGCGTACGAAGATGTAATGCTCCAGGAGCCTGAGACAAAATTCCAGCCGCTTTTGAAAGATTCTCGGCTGCCGCAAGTTCTCCTGTTGAGTTGATAATAACCGCACGTTTTTCACGTTCTGCCTCGGCTTGTCGAGCAATTACACGTTGCATATCATCAGGAAGAACAATATCTTTGAGCTCTACCCCTTCAATCTTGAGTCCCCAATTTTCAGCAGACTTTTCAACAATTTCTTCAATTTTTTCTGCTGCGGCCTGACGATTTGCCAAAAGTTCATCAAGTTCCATTTGTCCAACCACATTACGCATGGTTGTTTGAGCCAACTGTGAAACCGCAAACCAAAAATTTTCTACTTCTAATATTGCTTTTGCAGAATCTACTACCCGGTAATAGATTACCGCGTTTACTTTGGCAGAAACATTGTCCCTGGTAATTGCTTCCTGATATGGCACATCCACAGCTTTGGTACGGATGTCTACTTTTACCATACTTTGAAAAATTGGAAATACCAAACGCCAACCAGGTTCTATCATGTTTTTGTATTTTCCAAGTTGAAATTTCACCCCCCTTTGGTACTGGTTCACCTGACGAATACTAATAAAGACGATAATCCCCAAAATAATGAGGAATGTTCCCAAGAAACCCATAGGATATATATTAAAAATAAATCTCTCTAAGGTAGCCTAATACTATTCGCCAAAAATTGCAAGAAGGTGCTTTTAAACCTTCAACAAAATTTTTGCATCTACGGCAAAACAATCTTTTTGGGTAATAATCAATGGATTGATCTCAATTTGATCAATTTCACTCGAAAGAGCAAGTGGGATAAGACGAAGAATCGTTTTTACAAGTTTTTTGCTTGCATATGGTTTTTTACCACGATACCCACGAAGCAATGTATTTATTTTTGAATGCGCAATCATTGTTTCAATTTCTTTTTGAGACAAAGGAAGCGTGTGCAAATTACGATCCGAGATAAGTTCTACCATAATTCCCCCTGCCCCAAACAAAAGTACTTTCCCAAAATTCGAGTCTGTTTTTACTCCAACAATAAGTTCTATACCATCATCAATCTGTTTTTGCATCATAATATGGGCAGATGCATCCATTTTTTTTATTTTTTTCAAAGTTCGAGATAATTCCTTCCACGCATTTTGAAGCTTTTTGTTATCATCAATACCTACTATTACTCCATGAAGTTCTGTCTTGTGTAAAAGTGCAGACGAAGAAATTTTCAAAACAATTTTTTTATGACTTTTCAAAAATACCTCGGCAGATTCCAAACTCAAGGCATGGCTCACCGCAGTCGTAGAAATACCACTTGCTCGCATAATTTTGTTTGCATCCAGGGGACTGAGTGTTTGCACATGGGCATTTCCAAAGGATTGTACTATTTTTTTGACAGATTTTTTGATTTTAAAACTGCTTTGTTTGATTTTTTCTACTTTTTGATGTTCGCGGCGCCATTTTTCCCAGGCCCACATACGCCCCAAAACCCAAATAGCCCGATCCGGATAACGAAAACAAGGAATTTTGTGTGCATTCAAAATACTTTCCCCTTTGGCAACCTGAGAACCACCGATAAATGCGGTTACAATGGGTTTCCCAAATTTAGCAGAGGCCTGTAAGATAATTTGGGCCGTTTCAGAAATTTGTGTTGTCATTTGTGGGGTCAAAAGAACCACAACCGCATCAACAGCACTATCTGCCAAGACGGCATCAAGAGCTACCGCATATCTTTCGGCCAAAGCATCACCAAGGACATCAATAGGATCATTGATATTGGCCGTTCGAGGAAGATTTTCAAATAAAATTTGATGTGTTTTATTATTCAGCAAAGCCATTTCAAGTCCAGCTTCTTCGATAAGATCAGCACTAAGCACTGCAGGCCCACCCGCATTTGAGATAACCACTACTTTATTATTACGAGGAGCAGATTCCCAGGCAAAGGCCTTGGCCAAATCAAAAAGATCCTCCATACCATGGCAACGAATAACTCCCGCTTCCTGCAAAACAGCACTCAAAACAGCATCGTTCCCTGCAATCGAACCAGTATGCGACATCATCGCCTTTTGTGCTCCATTTGATTTACCTGGTTTCAAAAGAAATACCGGATTATTTGGGCTTATCTTTTTGAGATGTTCAAAAAATTTTTCTCCATTGACAATAGATTCAAGATATAAACCAATAGGCTCATAGGCAGACAAACCACTTTGTACCTGGCGCTGTTTTTGTTTGGAGCTTTCTAGTGATTTTGATTGCCAATACTCCAAAATATCATTTTCACCAATATTGGCTTTGTTTCCCAATGTTACAAATTCCGAAAATCCAAGTCCGGCCTTCCCCGCCCAATCAAAAAAACTAGTTGCAATAGCACCAGATTGAGAAATAAAACGAAGATTTCCAGAAAGCAAAGAAGCTTCGCCAAAAGTAGCATTCAGCTTGCTCTGGGCATTGAGTAAACCAAGACAATTTGGTCCAATAATAGAAATAGTATATTTTTCTGCAATAGCGATGAGTTCTTCTTCGGCTATTTTTCCTTTCTCACCAACTTCTTTAAAACCCGCACTCAAAATAATTACATTCTTCGTCCCCTTTTTTCCAATTTCTTCAAGAACCAAAGGAACAATATTTGCAGGTACCGCAATCACCGCCAAATCAGGAATTTGAGGAAGCTCAGCATAGTTTGAATATGCTTGTAATTTTTGGATAAGTCCGGCCGAAGGATTCACTGGATAAATTTTTCCAGCAAATCCCCCATCAATAATATTTTTGAGAACTATTGCACCAATTTTTTTCTTATCGCGAGTAGCGCCAACAACAGCGATGGAACGCGGTGATATCATGTGTTCAAGATGGTGCAATTTTTTTTCAAACATATGCTGACATTATATCATACAAATGATTGTTTTTAAAAAACAAAAATTCGCCTTCGAAAGCGAATTTTTATTTTACTTCTTGGTACCAACAAGATGTTTGCCCACAGGTTGGAAAATGCGGCGGGCGCGCGAAACGAAAAGAACGAGAGATTAGAACGGCAGGTCGAAGGAGAGCTTGGGCTGGACAGCAAGACTAAACGGGCCGCCATCTTCGAGAACTTTACTGCCCCCGACGATGACGAGGAGCGTCAGACCCTCAATGATCTTGACCCCCGGACCGATACCCATGCCGACAAGGTTGCTCGCCGAGAGACCTCCCTCATACTCCGGCCGATGCTGGAGCATCACCGTTGCGCCGAAGGACCACTTTTGGTTGATCGGGACGACGGGGCCAGTGATGAGACGGTAGGCCGGGGTAAACTGCGTGCTCGGCGTCGCGATTGCACCCTCACCAACCCAGGTGAAGCCCTCGAACGGAACCGCCAACACCACTCCATAGACAGAAGCCAGCGGCAGCCGAAGCAGCTTTCCATCCTGGAAGGCAACTGACATGGCTTCCGCCGCGGTGAACTTGAACTTCACCTTCAGCTCCGCTTTGGCCAGCAAAGGAATGAGAACGAACAGCAGCGAGAGGAGCAACTTCTTCATCTTGTACACCTCCAAGTGCGTACCCGAAACCCTCGGGACCGGGGGGACAATTCAGTCTTCCATCCCAAAGATAGCGACGAGCTGATCCCGAAGTACCTGTCCCTTGGACCAGACTTCATGCTCTACATAGATCTTTACCTCATACCCCAGAGGCACTGGATCGTCGCCATTTGGAATAGCTTCCACTTTCACGAGCATGATCATGTATCCTGATCGAGTGCCTGGACCGGAAGCCTCAAAATGATTTTCATCACTGCCGATGAGCTGATGGAGTTTGATCAGCTGACACAGGGTCACGAACATTTTGATTTTCATATATTTTCCTCTTCCTTGCCCGATTACCCTCGGAGCCGGGGAAATGAACGATTTTTCAAGCTTGATATAGTATATTGTCATATATTTTTATATATTTCAAGACTTCTTTCTACATAGAGAACAAATACTGTCATTTCCCAAAGATATCCGTCAAAATCACTTGATTTATTTCGCTTTATATAGTATATTATATATATCATATATTTTATGACAAGTATGGATAAACTTCTCCAACAACTCGGATTCTCCAAAAATGAAATCACCGTCTATCTCGCATTATTTGATTTAGGAAAATGTAAAGCAGGCGAACTCATTGAATATACAAAACTTCACCGCAATCTTGTCTATACAGCTCTTGAGGAATTTGTACAAAGAGGGCTGGTTACCAAAACAGAAGTCAACGGCGTGGCAACCTTCAGTGCCAATGATCCCAATCGACTGCTAGAAGAGATCGATCAAAAACGAGAACTGGCAGAACAATTTGCCGAAGAAATAAAAAAGAAACAAGAAGAAAGCCCTCGTGAAGTTACAGTCTACGAAGGACTCGAAGGATTAAAACGTGCAACAACACGAACTCTTAGTGCTCCCGAAGGAGAAACCGTATATATTTTTGGTGCAGCACCACACAGCACACTCCCAGATCTGAGTATGCGCTCAGAAAAATATGATAAATCTCGTATCAAACGAGGTATCCACTTTAAAGGTCTTTATGGGCGCACAACGAGCAAAGATATTCTCGATCAAAAAAATCAACTTCCGCTTACAGAAGCCAAATACATGCCACAAGGAATTGAAGTCCCAATGTGGTTCAATGTATGTGGAGACATTTCTTCGATTGTCGCCGTCGATGAAAACCCATTAGCCTTTAATATTAAAAGTAAAACGATTGCCGATGGGCTCAAAAAATATTTTGAATACTTGTGGCATCAAGAAGTAAATATTGTGCGAGGACTCGATGCACTTCGCCAAACATTTTTAAACATGATTGATGAAGTCGGATCAAATGGAGAATATACAGTCCTCGGAGCCTATGCCCCCGTTGATGAAGTCCCCTATCTTGATCCAATTTTTGAAGAAGTTCATAGTTATAGAGTAAAAAAGAAAGTCCATGTCAAAATGTTGGTCTACAAAGAATTTGAAGAAAAAATGAAGAGCCGTTTTCGCAGCTGTGGTGATCCTGACTTCATATACAGTCATTCAAAACCTTTTCTTACCCAACCTCCATCCCCTTTTCAAATTAATTTGTACAATGGAAAAACATTTTTGATTTTTTATGGTGAAGAACCAACAGTCATTTCTTTTGAGAAACCAGAAGTATATATTGGTTTTAAATCCTACTTTGATCAACTGTGGGATCAAGAAACACTTGTACTGCGTGGCCCTCAAGCCTTGCAAAATGTGTGGCTTGAATCTCTTGACTACAAAGAATTAAGATTAATTGGCGCTCGTGAATACTTTATTGACCAATATCCCAAACTTTTTAAATCGATTGAAGAAAAAGCACGAACAAAAAAAGATATTATTTGGAAAAACATCGTTGATCCAAGTGTTCGCGGCCATAAAATAACCCAATTCCCCTGGACTCAAACGAAGTACTCACTTTCAAATATAAAGAATCCGAATGTGATTTGGCTTTATGGAAATAAAGTAGCAATTTCCAATTGGACAGAAGAAGAACCTGTTGTTTTTATTTCTACAAATAAACAACTTATCCAAAGTTACAACGATTATTTTGATTCTCTCTGGAACAACGAAACCGAAATACTTACAAAACAAGATGGCATCACAGAACTCTGCGAAAAAGTTTTAGACGAGGGAAAGGATTTATATTTGATAGGAGCCAATACTACAATTATGAATACAGATACAGAATATTATGCTGATTTTACAAAACGCCGTATCAAAAAAAATATAAAAATTCACATGCTCGCAAATGAAGGCATGCGAGGAAGCGAATTTAGCAAACTCTTTTTATCGGAAGTTCATTATTTATCCAAAATATTTGAAAGTCCGATGGTTATTTGGATTTTTGGAGACTATGTCGCCAATGTGATGTGGTCAAATCCGCAAACAATATTTTTGATTCTTGATAAAAATGCAGCTGAGAGTTATCGAAAATATTACAATGACTTAAAGAAATTAAAATAATATTAAAAAGTAAAAGAATCCTAGTTCAGGATCCTTTTACTTTTACTATATCATCTCTTCTCGTTTAATTTTTTCAATCAGTGGACCAGCTTCAATACGAACTTTGAATCCTTCCACAAAAAAATCCCATGTTGTATGATGTGGTTTTTCTGTTTTTTCAATAGATATATTTTTTTCTTGTAAAAATTTTACCAGCTCGTCAATATTTCCATTCTGAGGATAGACCTCTACATGTTCAAAACCCCTTACAAAAGAATTATCTGGCTTTTGATCTGAAAGTTCAAGATAATACATATCACCACAGGACGTTTGAAGGGGTTTTTGCAAACGAATAATAGCGATTCTTCTCTCTACAATAATTGACTGATAGATGTACAGAGAATTAAACTCAAATATTTTTCTCAAAATTTCAAACTCTTCATGAGTCGCACATTTATATCCAAGATGATCCGCCTGTACCAGATCTTTCAAACTCTGTTTTTCAAAAAAATTATTTACAGAGTATAAACTCTTCTCTGCTTCGCCAAAAAACTCTTCGATATTTTGAATCATATATTATTTTTTTAGACAAGCAGCACACAAACATGGATTGCAAAATTCATCACAATATTCTTTTCCATAATTGTAGGTAAGCTCCTCCCCTGCTGCAACTTTTTTTATAGTATAAATCTTTATTTTCTTTCCTACCATGAAATTTTGACAGTTGGGTTTACAAGAATGATTGATGTAACGACCCAAATTCTCTCTTCCTTTTCCATCAATCATGAAATTATCATCATAGGTCATCAGATATCTTCCACCGCGTCGATCTCCTTCTTCTATAGAAATTTTTTCTCCTGTATATTCGACGATAAATGTATCGCGCTTCAAAGCAACCTTTGCAACAAGACCAAGTCCATGTGTTGTTTTCTTCAATGCAAACATTTTTTTCTGTTTTTCTGTAAATATATTTTTCATGCAATACAAAATCAAAATTAAGAAACACTATTATAACGCATATAACTTGATTTTAAAAATAAAAAAATATTGTATAAAGCAGTTGTATTGACAATGTCATTACAATATAATATAATCAAAATATATAATTTTTTTTATGAATACTCTTCAAATACGTATTGACGAAAAAACCAAAATAAAAGCACAAAAAATTCTCCAGAAAATGGGTCTTGATATGAGCAGCGCCATAAAATTGTATTTTCATCAAATTATTCAAGAACAGGCAATTCCATTTTCAATAACAACAAAAAAACAAAGTAAAACAAAAAAGAAAGATTAAAAATAAAAAACACACAATAAATAGCACTTTTTGGCTTTATAAAGCCAAAAATATAATATATGTAATATTTTTTTCTTACTTCGTTATATCAATAGAGAGAAAAACGGCCACAAAAATGGAGGACAACCATGAGCCTGGTACCCGTCTGGCGCTTGATCACTTCCCACTTCATCGAACTTCGATTCTTCCGTGGAGGACGGGAGATCTACTTGAATACCTCCGGGAAAATCCCCTCTTACAGCCTCTTGCAGGGTAAACTGATCTCCATCACTCGTGACGAAGCCATCGAGGCCATCGAAAACCACCTTGGATGGATCCAGTTCCGCTTCCGCCTGGCAAATATGGTGAATGAGTGGAGCTTGGTGATCCGCCTCGGCGAATTGGAGCAGATCCTGACGCAACACCGCCGGGTCATTACTCCGCAAGAGCTTGCTCCCCCTGCTCCTCCACACAACTACTTCAGCAGCAATGCTGCCTAATCCCCTCCCTCTCTAGCGCCTTCCTGGGGCCATTCAAATTCCAGGAATTCAACTCTTTGCAAAGTGAGAATAGAAAAACTAGCTTAAATCGCTAGTTTTTCTATTTTTGTAAGCTTGTTTTATATGAAACTATAATTTTTAAAAGATATTTATAAAGTTTCACACTAAACTTGTAAAAGTTATGCACAGATTTTATGGCTTATACACAGAGTTATCAACAGAAAAACCAATTTTTTAAGAATATTCATTCTCCAGTTGTATACACTATTGTATACAAAAAACTTTATTTTTTCTTGATTATTTTATTTTTTTGCTACATATAGATAAAAAACGAAACAACTGAGAAACATCTTAAACAGCTAGACAAAAGAATACTAAAATATTTTTTACTGCATTTTAATTTGTATATACTATTGTATACAAATAATTATACAAAAATCCAGAAAAATAGTCTGTTTGTATACACTATTGTATACAAACACTGCAAGTTGTGGTCTCAGCACGAATCGAACGCACATTTTGCCCTTAGGACGGGCCAGTTCTATCCATTGAACTATGAGACCTTTTTATAATTTGTATACACTATTGTATACAAATATAGGGTTTCCACACAAAGAAAAACATGCTATACTACCTATTCTTTAAATTGTCCTCATTGTATTCAATTTTAGCCCAAAAAGCAAGCTATTTTCTTTCACTAAGAACCCTTTGTATGGAATTAAGCCTTCTTTTCATCCTTATTGTATTCATCCTTGGCATTGTTATTTTTTTCATGTACAAAAAATTACAGGCCCAAACAAAAAATAAAAATAGTGTTGACGATACCCAAAATCAACTTTTCATGATGCTTCAAAGACAAATTCAAGATCTTTCAAGAACCATGGATCAAAAAATGAATGAAACCCATACCACACTCCAATCACAATTTTCTCTCAACACACGCATTATTCAAGATATCTCTGGACAAAGTTCAAAAATGATAGGGGAGATAACCGAAAAACTTGGCAACC
>CAZQRI010000011.1:0-14508 GCA_964595805.1 uncultured Gammaproteobacteria bacterium | reverse complement strand
CCACGGCGCGTTGAATACGTTCTCGGGTCTTGTACTCACCGCCCGTCACACCACGAGAGTTGTTAATGCCCGAAGGCTCCTTCGGGGGACGAAGGTAGGAACAATAATCAGGGTGAAGTCGTAACAAGGCATCCGTAGCGGAAGCTGTGGATGGATCACCTCCTTTCTGGAGAAATTTTGACGAAAGTCAACATCTCTTTAGTCGACTCGATCTTTTATAGATCGTGTATATAGAGTACTAAATAATAGACTACTGTTGGTTTTTGTCACATTTTTGAAGTGAAAAAAACATTTTTCTTTCCCACATTTTGGTCCCATTTCAAATCGCCCGCAAGGCGTTTTTTTGTTTGCAAAAAAGAATACTATTTGACTTGACTCAAGAGTCTTTCCTCGATATAATCACAAGAGAAACTTCGATAATGAACGAGTAATTTTTTGTACTGTATGAATCCACTTTTGAAAAGACTTTTGAAGATATCCGAAGATCACAATTTGCCTGTGATTGTCTATGATTCCAAAAATGATCGAGCGGGTGTGCTTATGGGGCTCGAGTACTTTGAAGAAAATTTTGGGCAGATGCCTCACAGCGCTTCACTTGATGATGGAGTTGAAGACTGTGAAGGTGATTTGTGTGAAGATTTGATGGAGAGAAACTATAGTGAGGTAAATCTTATCGATGATTTAGAAGAACTTGAAGAAAAAATAACAGAAAAAATTGAAGAAATAAAAAATGAAGAATCGCTTGATGAAATCGATCGAAGCAATGAAGAACTTGCTCTTTGGAAGGCCAAACGTGAGGAAAAAGAACGCGAGGAGATAGAAAAAACCTTGGAAGAAGAGCTTCTTGAAAACCCACCAGCAGATCCATTTGAAGAAGATACGCTGCATATGCCAGAGTGGCACGAACTGAGTGATTTGGTAGCAGGGGAGACGCATTCTCCCGAAGTGCAAAAAGAAGAACCTTCTTATCATCCTGTCCCGAATCTTTCGGGAGCACTATCTTGGACTGATTGGACCTTTACCGGAAAAAGTTTTAGTCCTGTCTCAGGAGATTCTGTAAAAGTCTTGAATTTTGAAGAAAATACAGGTCAAAATGCGTCGGAGTTGGCAGGGGAAGATCCTATTTTTCTCGAAGAGCCTGTTTAGTCACAACCCCCCTCTTGACGGCGCTTACAATTTCCATTATACTATCCTCACTTTTGAAAAACGTATTTATTTTAATTTACAAGGTCCCGCTGGACAACAAAACTGTCTTTGACCACTCAAAGTACAGTGCGGCGACAACATTACACGTATGGCAGACTTTGCTCGTACAAAGCCACACGTCAACGTAGGAACTATTGGTCACGTAGACCACGGTAAAACTACAACGACTGCAGCTATCTTGAAAGTAGCTTCAGCACAAGGTTTGACAGCTGATATCAAAGACGTAGACGCTCTTGATAAAGCACCTGAATCAAAAACTCGTGGTATTACTATCTCTACTGCTCACGTTGAATACGAAACAGCAACTCGTCACTACGCACACGTTGATTGTCCAGGCCATGCTGACTACGTAAAAAACATGATTACTGGAGCAGCTCAAATGGATGGAGCTATCCTCGTAGTTTCTGCACCAGATGGTCCAATGCCTCAAACTCGTGAACATATCTTGCTTGCTCGTCAAGTAGGTGTACCTTATATTATCGTATACCTCAACAAAGTTGATATGGTTTCAGATCCTGAACTTATCGACCTCGTTGAGGAAGAAGTTCGTGATCTTTTGACAAAATATGAATTCCCTGGAGCTACCACACCTATTATCCGTGGTTCTTCATTGAAAGCTCTTGAAAACCCAACAGATCCAACAGCATCAAAACCAATTTTGGATTTGCTTGCTACTTTGGATTCTTACATCCCAGAGCCAGTTCGTGATCTCGACAAACCAATGCTTATGCCTATTGAAGACGTGTTCTCAATTGAAACTTCAAAAACAACAGTGACTGGAGTTGAAATGTTTAACAAATCATTGGGACAAGGTCAAGCTGGTGATAACGCTGGTATCCTTCTTCGTGGTACAAAGAAAGACGATGTAGAACGTGGTATGGTACTTGCAAAACCAGGTACTATCAAACCACACACTGAATTCGAAGCTCAAATGTACTGTTTGACAAAAGAAGAAGGTGGACGTCACAAACCATTTTTCAATGGTTATAAACCTCAGTTCTATATCCGTACAACGGATGTAACTGGTGAAGTGACTCTTCCTGCTGGTACTGAAATGGTTATGCCAGGAGATACAGTAAATGTTACTGTAAAACTTATCGTTCCAGTTGCTCTTGAAGAGAAAATGCGTTTTGCTATCCGTGAAGGTGGTAAGACCGTTGGAGCTGGAGCAGTTGTTAAAATTATTGCATAAGACAATCTGTCGGGGCGGGAGTTATTACTCCCGCCTCGCTGGTTTTGTTCATTATTTATTTTACTATGGCACAAGTTGCATTGAAAAAAGACGAGAAACAAACAAGCACCGAACCACGCGTGCGCATTAAGATTTTTTCTTACGATAACAAGATTATCGATGAGGCGACAAAAATCATTTTGGATACAGCTGAACGAAACAACGCAAAAGTTGTAGGTCCAGTACCACTTCCAACTGAAAAGAAAAAATTTAGTGTAAATCGCTCAACTTTTGTCCATAATACATCAGAAGAACAATACGAAATGCGTATCCACAAACGTATTATCGATATTACCGAATTGAACCCAAAAGCAATGGATGCACTTATGAACATCCACTTGCCAAGTGGTGTGGATATCGAAATCAAAATGTTATAATCTTGGCTAAATAAAGCCAAGATTTCCGGGAAAAAAGATGTCAAGAAAAACCCTTGACAGGGGTCTAAAAATAGTATAAAATAGGCCCACGTTTACAAAATCTAAGATATACAGATAAGATCTCCTTAAAAAGGACGAAAACATCTGCTCCAATCAAGGATTTTCAGTGAGGAACTTACAAATTTAAAAAAGCCTTCCACAACTGTTTTTGTACTTATAAAAGGCTAGAAGTAGTACCCTATCGGTAAGATGCTACTTCTAGTTTTTTGTTACCATGAAAAGCGCACACATTATATGAAATGCATTTTAGGGAAAAAACTTAGCATGACACAGGTATTCCGCGAAGATGGTACAGTTGTTCCTGTAACTCGTGTACAAGCCGGTCCATGCTTTGTCACTCAAGTAAGAAAAGAAAATGGTGCTGCCAAAATTCAGATTGGATTTGGCATGCAAAAGACCTTTCGCTTGAATAAAGCGGAACTCGGGCACTTGAAAGACATCAACCATGAAAATGGTGTGACTGTTCGTTATTTGCGCGAAACAGAAAGTGATCAGGATTTGAATCGTGGAGATAAATTCACGGTTACTACTTTTACTCCAGGAGAAAAAGTAAAAGTAATTGGAACTTCAAAAGGTAAAGGTTTCCAAGGTGTTGTAAAACGTCATGGATTCCGTGGAGGTTCTACAAGTCATGGACACAAACACGATTTGCGTGCTCCAGGAAGTATTGGTGCCGGTGGTGTTCAGCGTGTATTTAAAGGTATGCGTATGGCAGGTCACATGGGTGACGCTCAGATTACTGTAAAGAATTTGGAAGTTGTTGAAGTACATCCAGAAACAAATGAAATGTTGATCAAAGGAGCTTTGCCTGGTGCATTTGGTTCATTGGTCTTTATTTCTACAGAAAATGGAAATATTGAAGTAGAAAAAATGAACGAATCTACTTCTGTTATTGAAGAAGTCGCTGCTCAAACTGCGCCTGAAGCCGCTCCTGTGGCTGAAGAAGTAGCACAATAATTTTATGACACAAGTAAAAGTTTACAACAAAGAAGGACAATCAGCGAGTACTTTGGAATTAAACGAAGCTATTTTTGCTGTTCCTTTGAAAACAAGTTTGGTTCACCAAGTGTACCAAGCTATTCGCGCGAATCTTCGCAGTCCTTGGGCTGATACCAAAGATAAAGGTGAAGTTCGTGGTGGTGGTAAAAAACCTTGGAAACAAAAAGGAACTGGACGTGCTCGTCATGGTTCTATCCGCTCTCCAATTTGGAAAGGTGGAGGTGTCACTTTTGGTCCTTTGACTGATCGTAACTATAAACAAAAAATCAACAAAAAAATGAGTCGAAATGCTGTTATGATGACTCTTTCTGAAAAAGTAAAAGCAGATGAATTTGTTGTTCTTGAAGATTTTATCGCAAAAGGAAAAACAAAAGAAATGGCAGCACTTCGTAAAGCGCTTCCAGGATCAGGAAAAACAACTTTGTTTTTGCTTCCTTCAATGAATGCAGATTTGATTCAACCATTGAAGAACTTGCCAAATTGTGAATTCAAACAAGCCGTAGATGTAAATGTTATGGATCTTCTCCATCACAAATATATTATTGCAAGTGTTGAAGCCGTTCGTATTTTAGAGAAAAGATTGTCCTAATGGCACACTTATACAGTGTATAAATTTTGAAATATGGGTATTATCGAAACTATTAAAAAAAGAACTCCAAAAAAAGCAAGTGAAACCGCTTCTGTTGAAGCAACTGCTCTTTCTGCTGAAAAGCCAAAAAAAGCAAAAGCAAAGAAAACAGAAACTGTTGCTGCACATGGAAAAGTAAGTTTGCATGGAAATGCACATCGTATTCTTCTTGCTCCTATTGTGAGTGAAAAATCAACTTTGACAGAAACTTTGCACAGTTATACTTTCTTGGTAGATAAAAATGCAAATAAAATTGAAATTGCAAAAGCTGTTGAAGAAGTGTATGGAGTACGACCTTTGAAAGTTCGAACCATTCATGTTCAAGGAAAAGAAACACATTTCGGACGTCGTATTGGACGAAGATCTGATTATAAAAAAGCAATTGTGAAAGTAAGTAAAGAACAAAGACTCGCAATTCACGAAGGAGTATAAGTGATACTGAAAATAAGAAACTAACTTTATATGGCAATTAAACATCACAAACCAACCAGTGCCGGACGCCGCAAATCAAGTGTGCAAGATTTTTCTGATATTACAAGTTTCAAACCAGAAAAATCTCTTATTGAACCACGAAAAAAACACAGTGGACGCAATAACATGGGTATTATCACGGTTCGTCACCAAGGTGGTGGAGCAAAACAGATGTACCGCAAAGTTGATTTTCTTCAAAATAAATTTGATATTCCAGCAACTGTAAAAACGATTGAATACGATCCAAATCGTGGATGCCGAATTTGTCTTGTGGAATATGCAGACGGAGTAAAATCATATATTCTTGGATTCAATGGCGTAAAAGTAGGGGATACAGTTATTTCTTCTCAGAAAAAAATCGATCCAGCTCCTGGAACTCGTATGCCACTTGAAAATATTCCAGTTGGTCTCTTTGTCCACAATGTAGAATTGGTTGCCGGACAAGGTGGTCAAATGGTTCGTGGTGCTGGAAATTCTGCTCAGCTTCAGGTTATTGAAGGAGAATATGCACAGCTCAAAATGCCATCTGGAGAAGTTCGTTTGGTAAAGAAAAATGCATCTGCAACTATTGGAACTCTTGGAAATGCTGATTACGGTCTTGTACGATATGGAAAAGCTGGACGTATGCGTCACCGCGGTATCAAACCTCGTGTTGGAGGAAAGAACATGAACCCAGTAGACCATCCACATGGAGGTGGAGAAGGACACAGTCCAATCGGTTTGCGTGGAGGTCCAAAAACACCATGGGGTAAGAAAGCTATGGGTATCAAAACTCGTAAGCGTGGAAAGTGGAGTGATGCATTTATCGTGTCACGCCGTAAAGGAAAGAAATAAATAATTCTATATGTCAAGAAGTTTGAAAAAAGGGCCATACATCGATGAAAAGCTCCAGGAAAAAGTATCAAAAGCAAAAGCCGCAAATGATAAAAAAGCTATCAAAACATGGGCTCGCGCAAGTACTATTACTCCTGAGATGGTTGGAATGACATTTGCTGTTCATAATGGCAAAAACTTTTTGGATGTATTTGTGGATGAAAACATGGTAGGACACAAGCTCGGAGAATTTTCTCCAACTCGTAAGTTCCTTCACCATGGTGGAAAAATGGCGAAAGATCAAGGAAAAGACGCTAAGAAATAATACACGTAACGTTTTCAATATTTTATGAAAAAAACTGCTACAGCAAAATTACGATACTTGCGCATGGCTCCACGAAAAGCCAGACTTGTGATTGATATGATTCGTGGTATGAAAGTTGATGAAGCATTGCTCCAGTTACAATTTTCAAAACGACATGCTTCTTTACCCGTGCACAAGCTTCTTGCTTCTGCCGTAGCAAATGCTGAGCATAATGCAAGTATTAATCCAGAAACATTGATTATCAAAACTGCTACTGTTGATGGAGGTCCTATTCTGTACCGATCAATGCCTCGCGCACAAGGACGTGCTACACCGATTCGCAAACGTACAAGTCATATCACTTTGGTTATCGAAGGCGATGTGCTTGAAGAAACTAAAAAAGTAAGCAAAAAAACAGCTAAATAACATTACGACTATGGGTCACAAAGTCCATCCGAAAATTCATCGAACACAAGTTATTTATACTTGGGACTCTCGCTGGTTTAGTAAAAACGACTATGCTCTTTTGGCTGAGCAGGATATAAAAATCCGCGAATATCTTTTGAAAAAATTCAAAGATGCAGGTATTGATTCAATGAGTATTGAACGAGACCAAAAAAGTGTGAATGTTACTATTTTGGCAGCAAAACCTGGATTTATTATCGGACGCAGTGGAGAAGGTTTGAATGAAGTACGAAAACATTTGGAACGATCAATCCTGAAAATGAAAGGAAAAATCAAACTGAATGTTCAAGAATTGAAATCACCAGCTCTTTCTGCTCAGGTAGTAGCACAATCAATTGTTGCTGATACAGAAAAACGTATTCCATTCCGTCGTGCGATGAAACAAACTATCGAACGTGTAATGAAAGCCGGAGCACAAGGAATCAAAATCCGTATGTCTGGACGTTTGAATGGTGTAGAAATTGCTCGTACAGAAACATTATCAAAAGGTAAAATTCCATTGATCACACTTCGTTCAGATGTTGACTACGCATCGATCCCAGCACAAACAATGTATGGTAAAATCGGTGTTAAAGTTTGGATCTATCGAGGTTTGGTATTTGGAAGAAAAGACGCTTTTGCTCATGTAAGTGAACCAGAAGAAAAAAAAGTACAACAAAATAAAAAATAAGATTACTGTATGTTGATACCAAAAAAAGTAAAACATAGAAAATGGCACAAACCTCGCCGCCGCAATAAGGGTGTTGCTTCACGCACAAATACTATTGCTTTTGGTCAGTTTGGACTTATTTCTACAAGTCATGCATGGGTGACTTCACGTCAAATTGAAGCTGCTCGTCGCGTGTTGACCCGTTATATTAAACGTGGTGGAAAACTCTGGATTCGTATTTTCCCTGATCGTCCTGTTACTTCAAAAGGTGCCGGAATTCCGATGGGTGGAGGAAAAGGTTCTCCAGATCACTATGTTTGTACTGTAAAACCTGGAACTGTGCTGTTTGAAATGACTGGTATCACAGAAGAAAAAGCAAAAGAAGCATTGGTTTTCGCTTCACACAAATTGCCTTTGAAAGGTAAATTTTCACAGAAAATATAAAAAAGCCTTATGGATTTTAATGAATTGTTACAAAAAGATGCAGAAACTTTGACAGTATTGCTCAGTGAAAAACGAGCATTGCTTCGTGAGCTTCGCTTCAAAATTCGAGAAGGACAGCTCAAAAACGTTAAGGCAATCCGTCCTGTTCGAGAAGAGATTGCACAAATTGCAACTGCACTCACAAAACTCAAGAAACAATCATAATTATTTCAAATATGGAAAAAAAGACAGTAAAAAAAGAAACGAAAGTCCTTGACGTGCGTAAGCGCCAATTTGAAGGTGTCGTTGTTTCTCTTTCTGGAATCAAAACTGTGAAAGTGTGTGTAGATAGTATCAAATTACATCCAAAATATAATAAACAATACAAACAACGCCGAAATTTTGCAGTTCATGATGAAAAAGGTATTGCAAAAGTTGGAGATGTGGTGACTATTGAAGAATGCCGACCACTTTCAACTCGCAAACGTTGGTTTTTGGTAAATAAGAAATAAATTATATGATTCAACATAGATCAATGATCGCGGTAGCCGACAATACCGGTGCCAAAAAACTTATGTGTATTCGCGTGCTTGGTGGTTATCAAAAACGCTATGCTCGTATTGGCGATATTGTGACTTGCTCTGTGAAAGAAGCAGTGCCTCGTGGTATGGTCAAGAAAGGTGATGTCGTACACGCAGTACTCGTACGCAGTAAAAAAGAAGTTCGCCGCAAAGATGGTACTTATATCCGTTTTAGTGAAAACGCTGCGGTAATTATTGACATGAAAAATAACGAACCAAAAGGAACTCGTATCTTTGGACCGATCGCTCGTGAGCTTCGTACCAAAGGATACCAAAAGATTATTTCTCTTTCTCCTGAGGTTGTATAAACATTAGCAATACACTATACGTATGAAAATCAAAAACAATGACAATGTAAAAATTATCTCTGGTCGTGAAAAAGGAAAGACCGGAAAAGTAATTCAAGTACTGAAGAAAAAATCTACGGGACAATTTTTCGTTGTTGTTGAAGGCGCGAACATGCGAAAGAAACACCTTCGTACCCGTAAAGCTGGAGAAAAAGGTCAGATTCTGGAACTTGCCGCACCTCTCCATGCGTCAAAAGTGATGGTAATTGATCCAAGTACGAAAAAACCAACTCGTATTGGATATACCAAAGATGGCGAAACTAAAAAACGCATTGCTAAAAAAAGCGGTGAAATGATTTAATGTTATATATGTCTCCACTGTACGAACAATACAAAAAAATTCAAAAAGATTTGAAGAGTGAACTTGGATATTCAAATATCATGCAAGTTCCTGCTCTCAAAAAAATTGTGGTCAACGTTGGGTATGGGCGTCACGTCAAAGACAACGCTTATATTGAAAATGTTGCAAATACTGTTACTTCGATTACTGGACAAAAACCAGTTCGAAATAAAACAACCAAATCAATTTCTAACTTCAAAATTCGTGAAGGAATGGAAATTGGTATGTCAGTAACACTTCGTGGACCATCAATGTATAACTTTTTGTATAAATTGATCCACATTACTTTCCCTCGTGTTCGTGATTTTCGTGGAGTTTCTGTGAAAAATTTTGATAGACAAGGAAATTATTCAATTGGTTTTAAAGAAAACATTGCATTCCCAGAAATTGGTATTGATGCAATTGATAAAATTCATGGACTCCAAGTAGTTATTTCGACTTCTGCAAAGAATCCAAAAGAAGGTCAACTCCTTTTGTCGAAACTTGGTTTTCCATTTAGAGATGCAAAATAATTTATAAACATTTATGGCTACACAAGCACAAATCGCAAGATCCAAAAAAACTCCAAAATTCCCAACTCGTATTGTACGAAGATGTTGGAAATGTGGACGTGTTCGCGGGTATATGAGAATGTTCAAGCTCTGCCGTATCTGTTTCCGAGAACTTGCAAACGACGGGAAATTGCCTGGAGTTCGCAAATCAAGTTGGTAAATTTTAATATAAAGAGTATATTTATACTATATACACATAACGTATGATGACTGATCCTATTGCTGACATGCTCACATCAATTCGCAATGCACAACGTGCACACAAACGCGTTATTGAAGTGACATTTTCTAAGCTCAAAGAAAACATTGCCCAAATCTTGTTAAGTCAAGGCTATCTTTTGAGTGTAGAAAAAACTGACGCTGAACGTCCAGCACTGCGCATCAACTTGAAGTATGATGGCAGAACTCCTGCTATTTCATCTATCAAACGTGAAAGTAAGCCAGGACACCGATTGTATGTAAAAGCAGAAGATTTACCTCGCGTTCTCAACGACTATGGTATTGCTATTGTTTCAACTTCTGTTGGTCTTATGACAAACAAAGAAGCTCGACAAAAAGGAATTGGTGGAGAAATTATTTGTAGTATTTTCTAAATTATATGTCACGTATTGGAAAACAAGTTATTACCATTCCTGCGGGAGTTACTGTCGATTTGAAACCTGATTTGGTTACTGTAAAAGGACCAAAAGGGGAACTCAAACGCGCTGTTCCTGCAATCGTTCACTTGACGATGGCTGACAATGCTATTACTGTTGATGTTGTTAATAAAGAAGAAAAGAAAGAACGTTCACTTTGGGGAACATACAGTGCTCATATTCAAAATATGGTCAATGGTGTTACCACTGGTTTCAAAAAACAACTTGAAGTAAACGGAGTTGGATACAAAGTTGCTATGCAAGGAAAAGATTTGCGACTTGATGTTGGCTTTTCTCATCCTGTAATTTTCAAAATTCCTGAACACTTGACTGTTTCTGTAGAAAAAAATGTTATTACTTTGGAATCATTTGATGTAGAGCTTCTTGGTGCGACAGCTGCTGAAATTCGTCAGATCCGTAAACCAGAACCATATAAAGGAAAAGGTATTAAGTATATGGATGAAGTGATCCGTCGTAAAGCAGGAAAAACTGCTAAATCTTAAAAATAAATAGACCTGTATCAACTATATGAAAAAACTTACGACTCGAATTCAAAAGAGAAATCGCCGCAAAGCTCGTGTTCGCGCTCGCGTTATTGGAACTTCAGAACGTCCACGTTTGTCTGTTTTCCGATCTCTGAAATCTTTGTATGTTCAGATTATTGATGATACAAAAGGTACAACACTTGTTGGAATGAAACATGATGAACCACAAGAACTTGGAAAACAAATTGCCGCAAAAGCTATTGCTCTTGGAATCAAGAAAGTAGTATTTGATCGTGCTGGATATGCCTACCATGGTCGAGTAAAAGCTGTTGCTGATGGAGCTCGTGAAGGTGGACTTGAATTCTAAAATAAAAATAGATTCTAAAATTATTTCAATATGGTACAGCAAGGAAAAGGAAAATTTAGAGGAGAAAAAAAAGAAAAACCTGAATTTGACCAGCATATTTTGGATTTGGCTCGCGTAACTCGTGTAACAAAAGGAGGAAAACAAATGAGTTTTCGTGCCTGTGTTTTGATCGGGGATCGTAATGGCCGTGTTGCCTATGGTATTGACAAAGGTAAGGACGTTCAGATCGCTGTTGAAAAAGCAGTAAACCAAGCAAAAAAACAGATTGTTCGGGTTCCTTTGAAAAAACAAACTATTCCACATCGTGTAGAAGCAAAATTCAAAGCGGCTCACATCATGCTTAAACCGGCTCCTATTGGATCTGGTATTATCGCGGGTGGTGCAACTCGTCTTGTTCTTGAAATGGCTGGTGTTCCAAACGCTTCTGCAAAAACACTCAGTAAAACAAACAACAAAATTACCAATGTAAAAGCAACCTTTAAAGCTTTGGAACTCTTTAAAAAAGAGGGACATCGCGCTCCTGCCTCAAAAACAGAAGCTCCAAAAGTTGCTTCTGAAACAGCAAAAGGAGTAAAAAAACCTGCGACAAAAAAAGAAACTAAAAAAGCAGAATAATCATTGAATTATGAGTCTTCAACTTCATACCCTACAACCAAGTGTTGGTTCCAACCGAAAAAGTAAACGTGTTGGACGTGGTAATGGTTCTCAAAAGGGAACTACTGCCGGTCGTGGAACCAAAGGGCAAAAAGCTCGTTCTGGTGGACGTGGTGGAAACGCTCGTCGCTCTTTTAAACATGCTCTTCAAAAAGTACCAAAACTTCGTGGTTTGGGATTCAATGCTTCAACTTTGAAACCTCAAGCAGTGACTTTGTTTACACTGGAACGCGTATTTGCTTCTGGTGCAAAAGTAAGTCCACAAATTTTGGAAGACCGCGGAATTATCCGTAGTGCAAAAAATGGTGTTAAAATCATTGCTTCAGGAAAACTCACAAAGGCTTTGAACTTGACTGGATGTCTTGCTTCAAAATCAGTTATTGCTTCTATCGAACAAAACGGCGGCACATTGAAATTCTAGTGCCGTTTTTTCTCTTTACAATTATATGTTTGAAAAATTGAAACGCATTTGGGGGATTCCATCTGTTCGAAAAGATTTGCTTTTTGTTATCTTTTTGCTCGTTGTTTTCCGTCTTGTTGCTCATATCCCAGTTCCTGGAATTAATATTGCTGCTTTGAAAAGTTTTCTTGAAGGAAACCAAGTTCTTGGTCTTCTCAATGTCTTTTCTGGTGGAACACTCAAAAGTTTCTCTATTGTAACTTTGGGTGTTGCTCCATATATTACAGCATCAATTATCTTCCAGCTTCTTGCTATGGTGATTCCTTCTCTTGAAGAATTGACCAAAGAAGGTGAATCAGGACAACAAAAAATCAGCATGTATACTCGTATTGCAGCCGTACCTCTTGCAATGCTTCAGGGATATGGACTTATCAAACTTCTTTCTCGCCAAGGTGGTGGAATTTTGACAGATGTTTCTCCATTTTCTGTTGCGGCAATCATGATTACGGTGACAGCAGGAACTATGTTTCTCATGTGGATTGGTGAACTTATTACCGAGCGAAAAGTAGGAAATGGAGTTTCACTTCTTATCTTTGCTGGAATCGTTTCTTCATTGCCTCAAACATTGCAAACGGTTATTGTCAACTACGATTCTTCAAATATCTTGACCTATATCGGATATCTTGCCGTTGTGGTACTTACTATCTTTGGAGTCGTACTTATTAGTGAAGGTCAACGCAATATTCCAGTAAGTTATGCCAAACAAGGCCGTGGTGGTTATGGAACAGCTGGAGCCAATACACATCTTCCACTTCGTGTGAATATGGCAGGTGTGATTCCAATTATCTTTGCTATTTCTGTTGTATTGTTTCCTACTGTTATTGCTCAATTTTTTGTTGGAGGAACTGGTCGCGGAGCTATCTTTGCTCAGCAGGTTATTACCTTGTTCCAAAATCAATTGTTTTACGGAGTAGCATATTTTGTCTTGGTATTTGGGTTCACGTACTTCTATACTGCTGTTGTTTTTCAACCTCAAAAAATTGCAGAAAATTTGCAACGTCAAGGTGGTTTTATTCCAGGTATTCGTCCAGGAAAACAAACGGAAGAATATATTGGAACAATCATGCATCGTTTGGTTTTCTCAGGTGCGCTCTTTCTTGCCGTTATTGCTGTTCTTCCAAATATCTTACAATTTTTTACTGGAAGTCAATCTCTCGTGATTGGTGGAACAAGTATTCTCATTGTGGTAAGTGTTTGTATTGAAACAGCAAAACAGATTGAAGCACAGCTCACACTCCACGAATACGATCACGTTTAGAAAATATTTACAATTGTACAAATAAAAGAATTCTGGTGTAGAGCCAGGGTTCTTTTTTTCTTGCATCTCAGGTGGTTTTTTGTTATAGTACGGAAGTCTTGTTCGAATTTCAATTTTGACATTTTTTATGGCCGATAACAACCAGTGGAAGGTGATTATTCTCATGGGAATTCCCGGAAGTGGAAAAGGTACCGAAGCTCAGCTTTTGGCTCAGGATAAAAAGTTTGTACATATTTCTACTGGACAGCTTTTTCGTAATATTGATTCGGATCCTACTATTGCTCCAGAAGAAAAAGATTTTGTGCATCATATGAAATCTGGTGCCTTGGTTCCAGATGCTTTGGTGTATAAAATTGCCTTTCATGCCATTGACGAAGCATTTGCCCAAGGAAAAGTGGCTATTTTGGATGGTGCTATTCGTACCTATGAACAGGCCAAAGAATACGAAAAATATTTTGAATCCAAGGGAATTCAAGATCAAGTTGCTGTTGTAGAAATACAAATTAGTGACGAACTGAGTTTCAAACGTCTGACAAAACGCAAAGTATGTTCAATCTGTCAGTATATCATTCCATATTCACCAGATAATTTCAAAAAAGAAGTGTGTGAAAAATGTGGAGGAACTTTGGAAGTACGAAACGACGATCACCCAGAAATAGCACAGAAACGTATTGAAACACAGGGAAATACGATGATTCGACCCATCATTGAATATTATAAAAGTGTTGGTCATGTATTTGTTATTGATGGAAGTCAAAGTATTGCCGAGGTGGATGCAGAACTGCGACGTGTTCTTGGTATAAATTAATTTTGTTATGTCTTATACAAAAAAATCTTCAGAAATAAAATATTTGCGTGAAGGCGGCCGAAAAATGGGTGAAATTTTGGAAACTCTGGAAAAAATGATTAAACCGGGGGTTAGTAGTTTGGAGATTGACTTGATGGCAGAAAAATTGATTTTGGAATCGGGTGGGGTTCCTGCCTTCAAAGGATACAAAACTCGTCGTGGGGATATACCATTTCCAGGAACTTTGTGTTTTTCTCTCAATGATGAAGTGGTGCATGGAATTCCAAGTGCAGAAAAAATCATAAAACCAGGGGATTTGGTGAGTCTTGATATTGGTATGCAGTATCCTGCAAATTGCGGTGCTGGGCCCAATGGAAATGGTTTTTTTGTGGATACAGCACTTACTGTTGTCGCTGG
>CAZQRI010000010.1:0-14578 GCA_964595805.1 uncultured Gammaproteobacteria bacterium | reverse complement strand
GCGAAGTAAAAAGCCTGGTAGAAGAAATTATACGTCTCAAAAATGAAAGTCTTTCCACAAGCTGGGATGATTTTGCAATTCTCGCCCGTGCCAATAGTCATGTCGAACCATTTATTGCAGGACTCCAAAAAGCGGGGATTCCCTATGAATTTCTTTCTTCGGTTGGACTTTTTCATCAGCCATTGGTCATGGATGCGGTGAATTATTTCAAGATTTTGGATAATTATTTTGATTCTTCGGCACTGTATCGCTTGCTTCGGATTCCATGTTTGGCCCCTGTAGAAGAAGACATGCAAAAAATTACTTTTGCTGCACAAAAAAAATCTCTTTCTTATTACGAAATTCTTTTGCTTGCAGAAGAACTCGAGCTTTCTGAAGAGGGAATTGAAAAAACAAAAAAAATTATTGAGATCCTTCAAGAAGGTCTTGGCGAATCACGAATAGAAAAACCTTCTATACTTTTGTATCATTTTCTTGAACGCAGTGGAATTTTGAAATATTTAACAGAGGAAGAGAGAAATGACAATCAATATATTATTCATCAGATTTATCAGCTTAATCAATTTTTTGAATTACTCAAACGCTACGAAGAAACAAATACCGATGCACATATACAAGGATTTTTGCAGCAATACAATTACACACTCGAATCTGGTGACGAAGGAAAAATGTATCAACCAGTAGACACGCCAGATTCTGTAAACATTTTGACGGTACATGGTTCAAAGGGACTGGAATTCAAATATGTTTTTATTGTAAACATGGTGGAAGAACGTTTTCCAACACGTCGTCGAGGAGAATCTCTTGAAGTTCCGGCCGCACTTATCAAAGAGAGACTTCCCGAAGGGGATTATCACTACCAAGAAGAAAGACGTCTTTTTTATGTTGCCATGACGCGTGCCAAAGAGCGTTTGTATTTTACGAGCGCGAGTAGTTATGGTGGCGTACGAGAAAAAAAACTCAGTCGTTTTTTGGATGAACTTGGCTACACCGCAATAAAAGGAGAAAAAGTTCAGGCTTCGACAGAGATTGTCCAGAGTCATACTGCCATACAGCAAAGCATGAAATATCAAATTCCGGCATCATTTTCTTTTTCGCAAATAAAATCCTATCAAACATGTCCCTATCAATACAAACTTGCACATATTATAAAAATTCCAACAAAAAGTAATGCCCATTTTAGTTTTGGAACTAGTATTCATAGTACCTTTCAAAAATTTTATGAACAAATGCAGGCCTTGAATACGCCGGAGCATCCTGAGGTTATTGTCCCAAGTCTCGATCAGCTCTTGGATATCTATAAGGAAAGTTTTATTCCCGATTGGTATAAAGATGCAAAACAAAAAGAAATGTACTTCAAAAAAGGACAGGAAATTTTGAAACTGTTTTATACGTCACAAGAAAAAAATTGGCGCGTACCAGTAGCCCTTGAAAGTGCGTTCAAAATAAAAGTAGGGGATTATACCTTGCGCGGACGTATTGATCGAATTGATCAGTTGCCAGATGGTACGCTTGAGATTATTGATTATAAGACAGGGGAGAGCAAAGACAAATTGACAGCCGAAGATAAAGAACAGCTCCTTATTTACCAAATAGCGGCCGAGACCAACTCGCAGTATCGTCATCTTGGAAAAGTGGAAAAGCTGACATTTTTTTATGTAAATGATAGTATACAGATGTCATTTATTGGAAAAGATAAGGAACTTGAAAAGCTGAGTGAAAAATTGTACCAAACGATTCAGGCAATTCACTCAGGGGATTTTACGGCAACTCCATCTCAGTTTATTTGTGCACACTGTGATTTCAAAGATATTTGTGAATTCCGAAGCCTTTAGCTATGTCAATGACTCTTCTTGGTGACGCCCTCAAAAAACGAATGGGAATGGATAAACCTTTGCAAGCGCAGGCCGAGGCTGGGCTTTTAATTTCGCTCTCTGGAAGCGTTCTCAATGATTTTGTAGGAGCAGACAATAGCAAATATATAAAGCCGCTTTTTATCAAAAACAGAACCCTTACGATTACCTGTGCCTCTTCGGCTTTGTCTCAAGAAATTCATCTCAATCAAGCCAAAATAATTGCTCAAATTAATGAAAAATTTGGTCAAAATGCTCTTGACCGTATTCGTTATTTACTGTAGAGAACTCTCGCTTGCCAAAAAGCCCAAAAAAGGCTACACTAGAAGAGACGAAACAGTCTTTTTTTTGTAAACTCTATGAATTTACGCCAATACCTCTCTATCATGGCCTGTGCCACACTTCTTGGCTGGGTTGCTTGGTTTTTTGTAATCATGAATGTTGACCCATTTCAGGAAAATACTTTGGGCTTCTTTTTCTTTTATATTAGTCTCTTTTTTTCTTTGATTGGGACCATATCTTTGCTTTCATTTCTCCTAACTCAAATTTTTCCCAAGCCCATGGTCCCGATGTATCGTTTGGTTCAAAAAAGTTTTCGTATTGGACTTTTACTTTCTGGAATCCTCATTGTGCTACTTTTTCTCCAAGGAAAAGAAATTTTGACCAAATGGAATAGTATTTTACTCTTATTTATCGCCGTTACGACAACTTGTTTTTTCCTTTCAACCAAATATTTTGTCAGTAAAGATAACATGATTCAATAAATATGAAACAATCGAAATTATTCGGAAAAACTATTCGTGAAGTTCCTAAAGATGTAGGTAATAAAAGTACAGAATACCTCATCCGAGGTGGTTTTATTGCAGAGTCCGTTGCTGGACGTTATTATATGCTTCCACTTGGAATGCGCGTGCAAGATAAAATCATGAAAATTGTCGAAGAAGAAATGGATGCTGTTGGTGCACAAAAAATGATTACACCAACACTTCATCCACTTGAACTTTGGAAAGAAACAAATCGTACCAGTGCTGCAGGTTTTGAGCTTATGAAAGTGACTGATCGTCGTGGTGGTGAATTTGCTATTGGGGGAACCGCAGAAGAAATGTTTGTTGATTTGGTTCGTAAATTTACAACCAGTTATCGGGATCTTCCTTTTACTTTGTATCAATTTTCACAAAAATTTCGTGATGAACTTCGTGCCCGTGGAGGACTGTTGCGTGTTCGTGAGTTTATGATGAAGGATGCATATTCTTTTCATGCGGATGAAAAAGATTTTCGATCGGAGTATGAAAGAATTTGGAAATCATATGAAAGAATTTTTAATCGTTTAGGACTTGATGTCCTTGTAGCTGAAGCAGACAATGGTTATATTGGTGGAGAATATTGTCATGAATTTATTGTTGAATCTGAAGTAGGTGAAAGTAAAGTTTTGAGTACTGCAGATGGTAGTTATACAGCTCACGAAGATGTTGCTGTTTTTAAACGAGATATAAAAAATATTGAAGAACAAGAACTTCCAATGCAGGAAGTTGAAGCAGTGCGAGGTCCAACAATGGAAGATGGTGTTTCTCTTCATCAAAAACCTCTTTGGCAACAAATAAAAGATGTCGTATTTGTGGATGAAAAAGGAAGATTTATTCTTTGTATTCTTCGAGGTGATTATGATGTGAATGAAACAAAGTTATTACATATTGCAAATGCATATCAACTTCGTGCGGCAACAGATGAAGAAATTCGTGAATCTTTAAATTCTGAACCAGGATTTATTTCTCCAGTTGGTATAAAAAATAATTTGAAAAAGGATGTTGATCTTATTGTTATTGCCGATACATCTTTACGAACTATTAAAAATGCATATGGTGGTTCAAATAAAAAAAATAAAGACCTTTTAAATATCAATATTGATCGTGATTATACTTTTGATATTGAAGCAGATATTGCACTTTGTAAAGAAGGATTTGAAACACTGAATGGAGAAAAACTTCTGGCAAAAAAAGGTGTTGAAGTTGGAAATATTTTCCAACTTGGAAATCACTATAGTTCTCGAATGAACGCTACCTATGTAGATGAAACGGGTGCCTCAGTTCAATATTATATGGGTTGTTATGGCATTGGTATTGGTCGTACACTTGCTACCGTAATTGAAGTCCATCATGACGATAATGGAATCATCTGGCCAAAGGCAATTGCTCCATACCAAGTACATTTGATTTCACTCTGTCGTGATGAAGCGGATATCCAAAAAGTAGAAGCATTATACCAAACACTTCTTGATCAAAATATTGAAGTACTGTACGACGATCGCGATGGTCTTCGAGCAGGAGAAAAATTTGCAGATTCAGACTTGCTTGGAATTCCACTCCGTCTTGTTATGAGTCCAAAAACAATTGAAAAAAATTCAGTTGAAGTCAAAATGCGAAGTGCTTCTGAATCACATCTTATTTCTTTTGATGAAATCCAAACATTTATAAAATCAATCTAATATCCTATGTGGTTTTTCAAAAAAATGGGAAAAGATATTGGTATTGATCTTGGAACCGCTTCAACACGTGTCTATGTTGGAGAGCGTGGTATTGTGATACACGAACCAACGGTTGTAGCAGTAAATAACAAAACAAACCAAATTCTTTCCGTAGGTGCCGAAGCCAAACAAATGCTGGGCAAAATTCCACCGCATATTACAGTGACTCGGCCGCTTAGTCACGGTATTATTTCAGATTACGAAGCCGCAGAAAAACTTCTCAAATTTTTTCTCGATAAAATGCAAGAAGAAGGTGGGGCACTGCTCAATCGTCCACGAATTATTATTGGCGTTCCGCTTGCGGTAACAGAGGTTGAAATTAAGGCGGTAGAAGATGCTGCGATCGCTGCTGGTGCACGTGATGTATTTATTGTCCAAGAACCTATGGCGGCTGCTATAGGAGCTCGTATGCCAATTCAAGATGCTCTTGGAAATATGATTGTGGATATTGGTGCCGGAAAGACAGAAGTTGCCGTAATATCACTCCAAGGTGTGGTAGCGTGGAAATCTACAAAAATTGCAGGAGACGAAATCAACAGAAATATTATTCAATATGCGCGTGATGTCTTCAATCTTTTTGTTGGAGAAAGTCATGCCGAACAAATAAAAATAAAAATTGGATCTGCGGTAGAACTTCCCGAAACTTTGCAATTTGCAATGCGTGGACGAGATGTGATGTCGGGACTTCCAAAAGAATTGATGATTAGCGACGCCCATATTCGTGAAGCCATCGAACGATCTTTGCGTGTGATTGTCGATACGATTAAAATGACACTTGAAATGACTCCACCAGAACTGACCGCAGATATTCATGAACGCGGTATCTTGCTTACCGGTGGGGGATCTCTTTTGCATGGTATTGATAAGCTTATTGCAGAAGCAACAGGTATTCCTGTACGTATTGCAGATGATCCTATTACTTCGGTGGTTCGTGGTACTGGTATTTTACTCGATGATGCTGTCCTTCTCAAAGAAATTGCACTGCCGTCTGCACGAGATATTCGTAAACTCTAAAAACGCAGCATCTATTTTATTTGTATGCATACATCTCGTCTTCGGACATTTTTGTCAATATCTTTTCTTATTATTTTGTTTATTATTCTTCATTATATTGGAGCTTTAAAAACAACAGAATATTTTATTCGCCAAATTCTTTCTCCACTTTCAACTCGTATGTATCGTGGAAGTATTGTCCTCAAAGATGCAGAAAATAATATTCAAAGTGATCCAAAAGTTGAACTGGAAAAAACAAAAGCAGCTCTCTTATCTTGTCAAATTGATACGGCAAATGTAAAAATATTACAAGATGAAAATATTGAATTACGAAATCAATTGAATTTTTTTACAAACCAAAAATTTGTCCATGTTGGAGCAGAAGTTATTGGACGAAATATAGAACCTCTTGGAAGTACGCTTATCATTAATCGTGGTTTAAGAGATGGTCTCAAAGATGGCAATGCTGTCGTTATTTCGGGTGGAATTCTTATTGGAAAAGTAGCTAAAGTAGAAGAAGAATCAGCTCTTGTTCGTCTTCTCAATGATAACCAAAGTAAAGTCGCAGCAACTATTTTGAATCACGAAAAAAGTTTGGGAGTTATCGAAGGGGGATTTGGTATTAGTGTTCGTATGAATTTTATTCCACAACAAGAAGATGTTCGGGTTGGTGATCTTATTATTACTTCAGGTTTAGAACAGGGAATGCCTCGTGGACTTCTTATTGGAAATGTGGCAGCTATTGAAAAAGAAGCCTATGAACCTTTTCAAACCGCAACCCTTTCTCCAGCAGCCGCACTGTCATCTCTTGCCTTTGTGTCGGTTATTACGGCTCAGCAGTAAGGACAGCAAAATATTTTTTGTATGAAAAAATTATTGCATTTTTTATTTCTTTTTTTCATCACGCTTTTTGTTGTTGCCTTTCATTTTTTTATTGTTTATACCATTCCATTTCCTTTTGATAGAATCAATATACTTTTTATTTATCTTACTTTTTACTTGTTACTTACAGAACGAGGGACCGTAGTATGGCTTGCTTTTTTGACGCATATTTTTATTGAAGTTTTTCCCTCGAATATTTTTGGAGTAACACTTCTCTCAAGTTCATTGGCTTTTGTATTTTCCTATTGGCTCCACATGTATTATATTACGAATAGAAAATGGTATGGAGCGAGTATGTTGATTTTTTCAACATTATTTTGTTACCGTGTTTTGTATTCTATTTTCTTATTTGTGTTTTATCGTATAGCACCATCTCTTACAAGAAGTATACAGTGGACAGAGTTGTGGCAATTAACCAGCTATGAAATTGTTTTGACCACTCTTTTTTTTACTTTGTTATATTTTATTTTTTCAAAATTTTCAAAAACATTTTCTCGGGCTTTGAGTAAATAATATGATTGCATTTTTGAAGAAAAGAAAATTAAAAAAATTACAGCATGCTTCATGGGTTGAAGATTCTTTTGCTTTTGAAAATGTTGTTGGAAAACAAGTTCCCTTGCCACAGAGCGATCAATTTTTTGGACGAAGTACAAGTAATCGAAGTATTTTATATTTACTTTTATTTTTTTGTGGAGCCTTTTTGCTTTTGTGGTCACGTTTGATACACCTACAAATTGTACAAGGTGCCTATTACCGTGAAAAAGCAGATATTAATAGTGAACGTATCGTATCTATCCCTTCGGAACGTGGTATTATTTATGACCGAAATGATATTCCACTCACCCAAAATATTCCCAATTTTTCATTGGCTATTTCACCACAAGATCTTTCTCGAAATGCACAAGAACTTGCGCGCGTAGCAAAACGTCTTGCCGAACTTACAGGAAAGTCCGAAGAAGAAATTTCTTCCACTCTCAATGATTTTCGATCAAATAAAAATAAATATCGATCACTTGTTATTCAAGAAAATTTGGATTATGACACGGCTTTGAATTTTCAAGTTGAAGCATCGGATTTGCCAGGTATTCATATTGAAAGAGGTAGTAAGCGGCTCTACTATGAAAGTTATTCTCCCAATTGGACTCCACTTCTAGAAAATTCTGCAAGTACTACCGTAGGAAGTCTTTCTCATGTTCTTGGATATTTGGCCAAAGTAAGTCCGAGTGAATTATCAACTTTGGAAAAAAAGGGATATCTCTTGTCAGACAGTATTGGAAAAAATGGAATTGAAAAATTTTATGAAGAATATTTGCGTGGTATTTATGGAAAACGACGTGTTGAAGTAGATACCTCAGGTCGTCAACAAGTTGTTCTTTCCGAAGAAGCTCCGAAATCTGGAAATCATATTATTTTAAGTTTAGATCTCAAAATTCAAAGTAAACTTGAGGAAATAATGAAGGCAAATCTCAGTACCTTCAACAAACAAAAAGCAATTGCGGTAGCAATGAATCCCAATAGCGGCGAAATTTTGGCCATGGTGAGTTTACCCACATTCAATAACAATGATTTTTCTGGTGGAATTACACAAGTAAATTATACAAAATATATTGAAGACAAAGATTTACCACTCTTTAATCGTGCAATTTCTGGAACCTATCCATCTGGTTCTACCATCAAACCAGCTGTGGCGGCTGCTGCCCTTCAAGAAGGAATTATTACTCCAAAAACGACTGTGCGAAGTACGGGGGGAATTCAAGTTGGCCCTTGGTTTTTTCCAGATTGGAAAGCAGGTGGGCATGGCATAACTGATGTACGAAAATCTTTGGCAGAATCAGTAAATACTTTTTATTATACGATTGGGGGTGGAAATGGAAATATCAGTGGTCTTGGTGTTGATAAAATTGATAACTACTTGAAACTGTTTGGTATTTCAAGTGAGCTTGGTATTGATGTTCCTGGAGAAGCCTCTGGATTTTTGCCAAGTAAACAATGGAAAGAAGAAACAAAAAAAGAACGTTGGTATATTGGAGATACCTATAATCTTTCTATTGGACAAGGGGATTTGCTTGTGACACCACTTCAAATTGCCAGTCTTACTGCTACGGTTGCCAATGGTGGAACTTTGTATCAACCACATTTAGTAAAAGCCTTTATGGACCCTCTCAGCAAACAAGAAACTCCTTTTCAAAATACTATTATCCGCAAGGATTTTATTGACCCACAACACTTTGCTACCATACGTCTTGGTATGCGAGATTGTGTGCTTGCGGGTTCTTGTCGAAGACTTTCAACACTTCCTTTTGCTGTCGCAGCAAAAACTGGAACCGCACAGTGGAATAGTAACAAAGAAAATCATGCTTGGTTTACTTCTTTTGCCCCTTTTGAAAAACCAGAAATTGTGTTAACGGTTCTTGTCGAAGAAGGACGTGAAGGAAGTGAAACTGCAGCTCCAATTGCCTCTGATTTTTATAAATGGTGGGGAACCTATAGACATTGATGCCATGGTATACCCTGTGTATAAGAAATTTGACGAAATGCTTCTTTCAGGATACTATAGATATATCCGCTCCTTGCGGATTTATTTTATGTGTACAGCTCTATGACAGATACTACTCAATATATTTCTGCAGAAAAATTACAATCTTTAAAAGATGAATTCAAACAACTGCGCGATATTCGTGTTCCAGAAATTGCCAAACGTATTGACGATGCTCGTCAAATGGGAGATCTCTCTGAAAATGCAGAGTATCATGCAGCACGCGAAGAAATGTCTTGGACTCAAAGTCGTATCAAAGAACTTGAGTTCATTCTTCAAAATGCTCAAATTATTCGAAGTGGTGGAGATGCTGGAAGTAAAAATGTAACAATTGGTGCAGTTATTGAAGTTGCTCTCAATGGAAAAAAACGTGAATACACAATTGTCGGTGCTCAAGAAGCTGACCCAACAATTGGAAAAATCTCCAATGAATCACCACTTGGTCTGGCCTTTTTGGGAAAGAAAAAAGGTGATAAGGTTTCTGTACATGTTCCAGCTGGTGTGCAAGAGTATGAAATTTTGGAGATAAAGTAAACTAATTTTAGCCAAATTTTTACAGTACCTCCGGCCTCCGGGGGTATTTGCGTTTTTGGGGGGAGTATGATACACTTTTTACGTAATTTAAAGCTAAAATATGACCGAAACAACATCACCAGAAGTAAATATTAATGACGAACGATCAGTGCGTTTATCAAAAATACAAGAACTTGAAAAACGTGGTATTGCTTGTTTTCCTGCACGGGTAAAACGAGAACAGACATTGGCCGAAGCACTTGAATCTGCAGAAACTACAATTTGCTTTGTCGTAGGACGCCTTATGACCAAACGCGACATGGGAAAACTTGCCTTTGCTCATATTCAAGACGAAAGTGGCCGCATGCAGATTGCCTTCAAAAAAGACGACCTTGGTGCAGAATCATATGACTTATTTGCAAAACTTATTGATACGGGAGATATTTTGCAAGTAACTGGTGAAAAATTTATTACCCATAAAGGTGAACCATCACTACTGGTAAAAGAATGGAAATTGCTCAGTAAAGCAGTACTTCCTCTTCCAGACAAGTTTCATGGACTCCAAGACGAAGAAGTACGCTACCGCAAGCGTTACTTGGATTTTTTGACCAACCCAGATCAAAAAGAAAAAATTCTTGTTCGTGCGCGCATGCTGCAATCACTTCGCGGATTTTTGAATCGCAAAGGATTTATTGAAGTTGAAACTCCAATGCTCGAATCTGTTGCATCAGGTGCCATGGCAGAATCTTTTGACACCCACCTCAATGCCTATGATCTTGATGTGCATCTTCGTATTTGTCTTGGAGAACTCTGGCAAAAACGATTGATGGTTGGTGGATTTGAAAAAACATTTGAAATTGGTCGTGCATTCCGCAACGAAGGCGTGGACCACCAACACAATCCAGAATTTACCATGATCGAATACTACTGGGCCTATGCCGACTACGAAGACAATATGCGCCTTCACGAAGAAATGATTCCACTTCTTGTCAGTGAAAGTGTTGGCAAACTCGTAATTGAATCCGAAGGCCATACCATTGATTTTACCGCTCCGTATCCACGAGTGACTTTTCACGATACCGTGCTCGAACACTCTGGTATTGATATCAATAATTACATGGATAGTGAATCACTCAAAGCAGTGATGCGTGAAAAAGGCTACGAAGTAGAAGAAACGGCAGAACGCGGAAAACTCCTTGATAGTCTCTACAAACAATCTGCTCGTCCACGACTTATTCAACCAACATTTGTACTTGAATATCCAGTAGAACTCAAACCGCTTGCCAAAAAAGCAGCCGATCCTCGCTATACAGAAATGTTCCAGCTCATCGTACGTGGATTTGAACTCTCAAATTCATACACCGAGCTCAATGATCCTATTGATCAACGCAGTCGCTTTGAAGAACAAGCGCGTATTGCAGCAACTGGTGAAGAAGAAGTGATGGCCTATGACCGCGACTATGTAGAATCACTCGAACATGGTATGCCTCCAACTACTGGAACTGGTATTGGTATTGATCGATTTGTTGCGCTCATCACTGGATCTCACACACTTCGTGAAACGATGGCATTTCCAATGATGAAACCGATTGTGGAAGAAGAAAGTGAAAAATAATGTATGTTGTTGAAAATACTCCAGAAAAAAAAGTTATTTGAAGGAAAGTTTATGAAACTTTGGGGGACAAAGTTTTTAGACAAAAGTGGAAAAGAACAACTTTGGGAGTGAATTTCCAAAAAAGATGTTGTGGCTATACTTCCTTTTACCAAAGAAGGTGAACTTATCCTTATAAAAAGTTTTCGAGTCCCGATTGAAGGATATTGTATAGAAACACCATCTGGATTACTTGATAAACCTGATGAAAATAAAGAAGGCGCGGCTCGAAGAGAATTATTGGAAGAAACAGGGTATAAAGCGGGTGAGGTTGTTGCTTTTCCACCATTTTGGAATACCCCAGGTAATATGAATAATCAAGTATATCCTTTTGTAGCTTTAAATATTGAAAAGATTTCAGATATTCATGGTGACGATACGGAAGATATCGAAGTAATAAAAATTCCTCATACAGAACTTTTTGATTTATATGAAAAAAGTGAAGAAACAGGAATAAATTTTAATATCCGTATTCTTGCGCTATACGAAATAGCGAAACGAAAAGGATTAATCTAATTTAATATATGAACAAAAATTTTAAAATACAATACATTGCGATAGTATCTTTTCTCCTCCTTGCTGGTGCTGGATGTTCTTTTTCTTTTAACACAAAACCAGAAGAGAAAGTTGCACCACCAAGTGTATCTTTAAGTGGGGAAGCTCTCAAAGCAAAAATAGAATGTGAAAATCTCAAAGGAACCGTTGAAACCTATATAACAGATATAAATATTCCAAATGAACAAAGAGTGTTTTGTAAATTTCAAGATGGCAGTAGTTGTGAACAAATAAATCTCAATGACGGATTTTGCAAACCACAACTTGAGTCAAAACAAAAACAATATGATCCTGCTAAAAGTGTTATTGTAGAAAACGGCACTATTTTGAATTTTGATCATGTCCGAGGGAATCTCCAGAATAATAAAGTTAATGTCATCCTTGACGACACACTGCTTGCGAGTTTCAACTATACCTCTGGCACTCTCGCAGGGGATTTTTCACTTTGGAATGGTGAGTATGGGGGAGAACGTCCCGATTCTGATTTTGATTATTTTTTTTCATGGCGCGGTACTAAAGTCAGTACACAATTGCAATCGCCCTATGGCAAAGGAACTGAAAAAATAAAAAAAGGTGTTGCCTATACCTGTGATGGCCCATTTATTGATAACAGTCCATATTTTTATTGTGAAACTGACGGAAAAACCTATTTAACGCAGTATGAGTTCAATGCTGCTACTGCTTTTGCAGTTGCAACTGGTGGAGATTATGGAGAAAATTGGAAAAAAATCACTGTACGTAAAGTTGGCGATAAAGATATATTTTTCACTCTTCAGCTTGAAGCAGGAGAAGACAGAATGAGTGATGAACCAAAAGACTCCAAATCTGATGCAGGACTTGTTCTTGCCTCAAAAGCATATCTTGATTCTGTTATTGATTCAAATATTCCAATGTTAGGAAGTCAAAAAGAAAATATTGAAGAATTTGATGCGTTTGTACAGTCCGTGGAATTTCGTTTGAAAGGGTATCAAAATCATATTACCTATACACTTCCAAGTACTTTTACCGCAAGTTCAGAGCTTGGATTTAAAGGACTTCAAGCACAAAAAGAAGTGAAAGGACAATATGGCCGTATAGAAGTATTTAGTATGGCAGATTTTGGAGATAGACCTTTTGGGTTTGAAGATGGAAACATGACTGAAGATGATCAAATTCGTTATATTCCTGCAGAACAGAAGGAAGTAAAAATTAATGGCGCAACGTTTGATGTGTGGTTATTCTATAAGAAAGGTGATACGCAAACAAAAGCTGAACTTGATTCTATTGTGAAATCTTTGAAATGGAAATAACAACAGCTATGAAAATAGTGATGATATTTGGCACATTTGATATAGTTCACCATGGACACCTGAACCTGTTCAAGCAGGCACGAAAATATGGTGACAGACTTGTTGCTGTGGTCGCGCGAGATGCACGTGTAAAAAATATCAAATTACGAGAATCACTGTATACAGAAAAAGAACGCAAGTATTTTTTGGAACAGATTCGCCTCATAGATACAGTTGTCCTCGGTGATAGGAAAGATGTATACAAACGTATCAGAGAAATAAAACCAGATGTGATTGTACTTGGCTACGATCAAGTGCACTTTATAGATAAACTCGCAGAAAAAATAAAAGAGTTTGGACTCAAAACACGAATCGTTCGAGCTCGTGCTTACAAATCTGATACCCAAAAAACAGGGAAAATTCGTACCCTTTTGGAAACTAAAATTTAGTATGCGAAAACTTCTTATTGCGACAAGCAATCCAGGCAAATTCAAAGAAATGAAAGAGTTTTTCAAAACTTCGGGTTTTGAAATTGTTTCACTCGGTGATCTTGGTATTACGGATGCTCCAGAAGAACCCTATGATGTGATTGAATACAATGCCCTTCTCAAGGCCAAATATTACGCCGAGAAGACAGGGATCATGTCACTCGCGGATGATACCGGTCTTTTTATTCCAGCGCTGAATAACTGGCCAGGCGCACACGCAGCACGAATTGCAGAAACGACAGAAAAACGCCGCGAAACAGTTCTTGAAAAAATGAAAGGAAGAGGGGAGAGAAAAGCATACTTTGAAGTAGCACTTGCTTTGTATGATCCAACAGAAAAATTGAGTTTTTTGAGTTTTGGCCGCGTTGATGGTAGGCTGCTTGAAGCACCACAGGGCGACGAAACAAAAGGTTTTGGATTTGATCAGATATTTTTTTCAGATGAACTGAACAAAGCTTTTTCCGAACTTTCTGTTCAAGAAAAAAATGCTATTAGCCACCGAGGAAAAGCCCTAATAAAGATGGAATATTTTCTCAAAAAACAATATGGGGCGCGAAACATCGTTGTGCCTTGTGCTATTGTGATTCAAAATGGAAAAATACTCATGCAAAAACGCAACGATCCACACCGACCTGACTACCACGAAAAATGGGAATTCCCAGGCGGGGGAGTAGACTTCAAAGAAAATGTTCTTGAAAATGTTGTCCGCGAGACAAAAGAAGAAACAGGCCTCCTTGTAGAACCACTCAAATTGCTCCAACATATTGCGGTGGAGTGGCAGGAATATCCAACATTTTCCTATCAGGTGTATCTTATTCCCTATGTTTGCAAGATTGTAGGAGGAAAATTGGAACCACGCGACCATGAAGTACTTGAAGCTCGTTGGTTTGACCTTGATGAAGTGACGCAATATCCACTTGTTGGAGAAAATGCACGACTTTATGAAAAGTTTTTACCAGAACTTAAAGAAGTAATCAAAGAACATAATTTGTAATTATATATGAGAGACAGAGAATTTCAAAGAGAAATAAGTCCCCAAGAACTGACGCTTCTTATCAATGAAGAAGTCCAAAATACTTCGCCCGAACGTCAAAATGAATTGCTTGCACAACTTTTGTCTGAACCAGGAAATCATCCGAGTGTGCAAACTGCTTTTCAAGAATTGCTTGATGAACATGATGACGTATCGATTTCTTTTTTAAAAATTATGGCAGTCATTCATAATTCTCCTTACAAAGATCTCTGTCTTCAATATTCAAAAGAAGGAAGGTTCGCAACACATGAAATGGGAATACACGAAATGGGCAATATTATGACA